>CABUZE010000125.1 GCA_902495955.1 uncultured Collinsella sp.
CGAGGCCGCCTACATCGTTCACGGCCTGGGCGACGCCGGAGACCGCATCTACGGCACGCTCTAGTCGTTGGGCCTTGTCGGCTACGGTCACAAATACGAAGAAATGGTGCGCGCGGGCGAGCAAAAGTCGTCCACGCGCACTTCTGTTAACGGACGTTTTGCCCTGAGGGGTTCGAAAAAACGTATTACTGTACCTGCGGCATAAAGAAGGCCTTAAGAAAACGTACAGGTGCGTATTAACCGTTTGTTTTACGGTTGTACTTTAGCGATTGGCTCGTACAATAGTCACCAATGTTTGGCTGGGACTGTGCCGTGAGGCGTAAAAAGGAAAGCGAGGAAGCCAGTGTTTCAGATAGCCGATCTGCTCGCTATCGTTGCAGGTGCCATCGCGGGCGCGATTGCCTTCCTTCCCTTTGTCTTTACGCTCAAGCCGGTTCTTGACGATAAGCAGAATGCGGACATGCTCAAGGGTATGGTGAGTCTCGCGGTCTCGGCAATCGCGTTGCTTGGCTTTACCTTGGTTGTGTTTGCGTTGTTCGGAGAGGCATTTCGCATGTTCCTCCTGGGCGAGGCGATCGGCTTCGTGGTCTTTATGGCCGCCTGCACGGTTCGCGTCGCCAAGGCGCTGCGAGATCCTCATGAGGTCGAAAGGTAAGTCGTGGAAATTTTTGAAAAGCTGCCTGATGAGATTAATCATCTGGTCAGCGAGTTCAGCTCCACCCCTGTCGTGGGCGATCTGAGCTGCGGTATCACGCAGTACTCGTTTTGGCTGATCGTCTCCACGATCGTGCTCCTGATCGTCCTGGCCGTGTTCAAGAAGAAGCAGACCCTGGTTCCCAAGGGCTTCTTCGTCAACGGTTTCGAGTACATCATCGAGTACGTCGAGAACGATATCGGCAAGGGTGTCGTGGGTGAGAACTGGAAGAAGCACTTCCCGTTCCTGTGCTCGCTTTTCCTGTTCATCCTGATCAACAACATGATCGGCCTGATCCCGGGAATGAAGCCCGGCACCGGCGCAATCGGCTCCACCGCCGCGCTCGCCATCTTCGCCTTCGTGTACTTCATCTACTACGGATGCAAGGCTCACGGCGTGATCGGCTACATCAAGAGCCTCGCCCCGCAGGGCGTGAGCTTCCCGATGAACGTGCTTGTGTGGGTCGTCGAGCTTTTCTCGACCTTCCTGCGCCTCATCACGCTCGCCGTCCGTCTGTTCTGCAACATGTTCGCAGGACACGTGGTCATGGGCTCGTTCGCCATCATGGCGAGCATGTTCATGCAGCCGCTGCTTCAGCAGGTTTCCGCGGCCCACGCCGTCGGCGCCCTGCCTTCGCTGGCCTGGCTTGCCATCCTCATCCTGATCTATGCGATCGAGCTTGTGGTCGGCGCCATCCAGGCTTACGTCTTCACGGTCCTTACCGCCGTGTATGTCTCCGAGGCAGAGGAGGTCGCGGAGGAGGAGTAATCTTCCGTTCGCGCCTTAAAGGTAAGGCAATTCGTTAAACCGTCGGTGCCCGTACCCATGGAGCCCGGCAGTTATAAAAAGGTTATCCTGCGTGAAATAAGACACGCACGACAAAGGAGGAATCGTGGGAGTTATCGGTTACGGTCTCGGTGTTATCGGCGCTGGTCTTGCTATCGGCCTGTCTGCTCTGGGTGCTACGGGTGCTATGGCCCGTCAGCCTGAGGTCCAGGGCCGTGTGTTCACCGTCTTCATCATGGGCTCCGCCTTCGGCGAGGCTCTGGCTCTGATCGGCTTCGTTGTCGCGCTGATCGTTAAATAGCACGGAGCGTCAAGTATGAATCTTTCATCCCAGAAGAGCGCGATCGCACTCTCCGCGTCCGCGGCCGCGCTGCTCATGCCGGTTTCCGCGTTCGCCGAGGACGGCGCTGCCGGTGCGGACATCCTCATCCCTAAGATGGCGGAGTTCATCCCGGCGCTTATCGCCTTCCTGATCATCTGGATCGTGCTGGCAAAGGTCGCCCTGCCGGGCATCATGAAAACCATGGAAGAGCGCGGCAAGAAGATCGAGGAGAGCCTCGACGAGGCCGAGAAGACCAAGCAGGAGGCTATCGCCAAGCGCGCTGAGTCCGACTCGATCGTCACCGACGCCCGTCGTCAGGCTGCCGACATCGTTCTCGAGGCCCGTAAGGACGCCGAGTCCGAGCGTGCCCGTATCATCGAGGCTGCTCACAAGGAGGCCGAGGAGATCATCGCCAAGGCCCATACGACCGTCGAGGACGAGCGCAAGTCCATCTACGCCGGTGCCGCGAGCTCCATCGCCGACCTGTCCGTTGCCGTCGCCACCAAGATCGTGGGCGAGGCACTCGAGGACGAGTCCGAGCAGAAGAAGCTCATCGAGCGCTACATCCAGGAAGCAGGTAGCCTGAATGCCGACTAGCCGCTATCAGGACAAGGTGCTCGAGACCTACGCGCGCTCCCTTTTGGAAGCCGCCAAGGCCGAGAACCATGTGTTCGAGGACCTCGAGATGATCGCGCGCCTGGCTAGCGCCAGCCCCGAGATCATCGCCGTGCTCGACACCATGTCCAAGCGCGACCAGCTCGACCTTCTTCCCAAGGTGGCAGCTGCCTTTAAGTATGTTGCCGAGGAAGACGAGGATGTAGTGGGCGTGACCGTCACCACGGCGATCCCGCTCGACGACGAGCTGCGTCAAACCATCACTAAGAAATGCGAGCAGGACTTCGGCCGCAAGGTATTCCTTATCGAGCAGGTCGACCCGTCTATCGTGGGCGGCCTGGTGCTCGAGGCCCGCGGCGAGCGTCGTGACATCTCCGTCAAGACGCAGCTGCGCATCGCGCAGGAGACCCTCGCAAACTCTGCTAATTCGTACGGAGGTGAAGCCTAATGTCCGAAACCCTCAATGCCCAGGATATCGCCAAGAAACTGCAGGAGCAGCTCACGAGCCTCTCCGCGACGGTCGATACGCATGAGGTTTCAACGGTCGATGAGGTAGGCGACGGCATCGCGCGCGTCTCCGGCCTCAAGAGCGCCATGGCAGGCGAGCTTCTGGAGTTCAAGAGCTCCGATACCGGTGAGACCGTCTTCGGCCTTGCCCAGAACCTTGACCGTGACGAGGTCGGCGCCGTTCTGTTCGGTGCCGTCGACTCCATCAAGGAAGGCGACGAGTGCCGCACCACTGGCCGCGTTATGGATATCCCCGTGAGCCGTGCCATGCTCGGTCGCGTCGTCAATCCGCTCGGCCAGCCTATCGACGGCCTGGGTGACATCGTCGCCACGCACCGTCGCCCCATCGAGTTCAAGGCCCCCGGCGTCATCGACCGTACCCCGGTGTGCGAGCCGGTTCAGACCGGCCTGTTGGCCATCGACTCCATGGTGCCTATCGGCCGTGGTCAGCGTGAGCTCATCATCGGCGACCGTAAGACCGGTAAGACCGCCATCGCCATCGACGCTATCCTCAATCAGCGCGGCAAGGGCATGGTCTGCATCTATGTCGCCATCGGCCAGAAGGCCTCCACGGTTGCCAACATCCGCGAGACCCTCGCGCAGCACGGTGCGCTTGACTACACCATCATCGTTTCGGCCACCGCTGCCGATTCCGCTCCTATGCAGTACATCGCGCCTATGGCCGGTGCCGCTATCGGCGAGTTCTTTATGTACAACGGCGAGGACGGCAAGCCCGCCAGCGAGACCAACCCCGGCGGCCTCGTGCTCGTCATCTACGTCGACCTGGCCAAGCTGGCTGTGGCCTACCGTCAGATGTCGCTGACGCTGCATCGTCCGCCCGGACGCGAGGCCTATCCTGGCG
>CABUZE010000126.1 GCA_902495955.1 uncultured Collinsella sp.
CCAGTTTGACGTGCCGTTTGTCTGCGGCGCCCGTGATCTGGGCGAGGCGCTGCGCCGTGTTGCCGAAGGCGCCACGATGATTCGCACCAAGGGTGAGCCGGGTACGGGCGACGTCGTTCAGGCCGTGCGTCACATGCGCAAAATCCAAAAGCAGATCCGCGACGTTGTTGCCCTGCGCGACGACGAGCTCTTTGAGGCAGCCAAGCAACTGCAGGTTCCGGTCGAGCTGGTGCGCGAGGTCCATGCCACGGGTAAGCTTCCCGTCGTGAACTTTGCCGCCGGCGGCGTAGCGACCCCCGCCGACGCCGCGCTAATGATGCAGCTGGGCGCCGAAGGCGTGTTTGTCGGCTCGGGCATCTTTAAGAGCGGCGACCCCGCCAAGCGCGCAGCCGCCATCGTCAAGGCCGTGGCAAACTTCACCGATGCCAAGCTCATTGCCGAGCTTTCAGAGGACCTGGGCGAGGCCATGGTGGGCATCAACGCCGACGAGATCGAGATTATCATGGAAGAGCGCGGGCGCTAGTCCAGCAGAAAGGATCGCACATGAGCGATTATGCAGACCAAACGGTCGCCGTGCTGGCGGTCCAAGGCGCATTTGCCGAGCACGAGGCAAGACTATCCGAGCTGGGCGCGCGCTGTATTGAGCTGAGGCAGGCGGCTGATTTAAAGCAGGACTTTGACCGTCTGGTACTTCCCGGCGGCGAGTCTACCGTTCAAGGGAAGCTGCTAGATGAGTTGGGCATGCTCGAGGAGCTTCGCACCCGCATTGTTGAAGGCATGCCCGTCCTGGGCACCTGCGCCGGCCTGATTCTGCTGGCTCACGACCTTGCCGCCCATGACGATAAGGGCACGCCGCGCCTGGCAACCATGGATGTGCTCGTTGAGCGCAATGCCTACGGCAGGCAGCTCGGCAGTTTTCGAACCAAGGGGCAGGTAGCTGGCATCGACGGTGAAGTGCCGCTGACGTTTATCCGCGCGCCCCGCATCGTCGAGGTCCACGGCGACGCAAAGGCCTTAGCGAAAGTCGACGGCCGTATCGTCGCCGCGCGCCAGGGCAACCAGCTCGGCGTAACCTTCCACCCCGAACTCGACGAAGACACCCGCCTCCACGAACTGTTCCTACAAATGTAGGCAGAACAGAAACGAGAGTGGATAATCTCCCACTTTGAGCCTGAATGCGAGCCCAAACTGGGAGATTATCCACTCTCATGCTATGTAGTCGTTGGGGACGTTCTTGAATGACTAGTCAAACAAGAACGTCCCCAACGACTAGTCATTTAAGAACGTCCCCAATGACTACAAGGAGTGTCCCAAGCTGCCGGCAGAAAAGGAACGTCCCTAACTGCCGCATCCGGAGCAAGACAACGCCGCAGGCAGAGGACGGACAGCGAGCGGGTCGCATTTGAGGCAAGGTGATGTGAAACGAAAGGGCGCTGACCTTCTGGTCGCGCCCTTGAAGTTGAACGTCAGATTGTCCAAATGCGGCCCGCGCAGCGTCGGCCCGTTACGGCGTTTGGTAAAACGCCGTAACTAAAAACGGTTGCCGCGGAAGCCGCCGCCGTTGCGGCCGCCACGATCGCCACCGCGACCGCCACGGTCGATACCACGGTTGCCGCCGAAGCCGCCACGGTTGCCACCGCGATCGCCATAGCCACCACGGTTGCCACCGCGACCGCCACGGTCGCCGCCACGGTCACCAAAACCGCCACGGCCGCCACGATCGCCACCGCGACCGCCGCGGGCGCCGCCTCGGCCACCACGATCGCCAAAGCCGCCGCGACCGCCACGGTCGCCGCCACGGCCACCACGGTCGTCACGGCCGCCGCGAGGACCGCGATCCTCGTCCAGGCCCATGGCGACGAGCGGAGCGATAACCTTATCGAGAGCGGCCATCAGCTCGGTGGCCTCCTCGTAAGAAAGCTCGGGCAGGAGCTTCTCCTTCTTGTTGGCAAGCTCGACCAGGCCCTCAGCGGCATCCTCGGCGGCGAAGACAACAATCTTGCGCATATCGCCCTCGGCGTCGTCGATGCGGCCGACCAGATCGGCAGCCTCGGCCTCAGCCATCAGGCCATCGAGCTCACGAAGGCGCATGCCCAGCAAGTCGGACATTTCCTTCTGCTCCATCTTGGGCTTGAGGTCAAGAAGCTTGATGGCGCGCTCGATGTTCGCCATGCGCTCGGCCTTGGCCTCCTCCTCCTTGGAAATAGCAAAGCGACGGCTACGCAGCAGGCGGGCGGCCTTCTGCATCTTGTCCATCAGCTCTTCGTCATCGTAATCAACGGCGGCCTCGACAACCTCGGCCTCCTCCTCGGCGGAAACCTCGTCAGCAGCCTCAACCTCGGCAGCTTCGGTCTCCACGGTCTCGACTGCCTCGACCTCGGCAGCCATGGTCTCGTTCTCGGTCTCGTTCATGATCTCTTCGTTCTCGGACATGAGACTCCTTCTTGGCCCTCTCGGGCATCATCGCCCCATTCGCGGGGCCCGTCGCGCACTCTTTGCGCTTTAAACATTCATGCCTCTCGGCAAAACGTCCATTAGTTTATGGTGTCGCCATCCAATCTAGCTGCAGAATCTATGTGCACACATTAATGCGACATGTGTGACTCGCGACGAGCGTACACCAGCGACGCCACGAACCCGACCACGGCAATTACAGCCGCTACACGCACGGCAGCTGCAAATCCAATCGCCTGGGCAACGTCTGTCGCAGCGCCAGCGGCGCCGGCGGTCGCAGCAGAACTCGAGAGCAGACCGATAAACAGCGACGGGCCAAACGATGCGGCAATCATATTCCACGTGTTAAGCAATGCCGTTCCGTGAGGATGTTCAGCGGCGGGTAGCGTCTCCAAGCCGGCCGTTTGCGAGGGGCTCAGCACCAAACCGACTCCGGCATACACCACAACGGTCAGCGCCACGACGACGCCGATGTTCATGCTTGCCGCCGTCATCGAGATGGCAGTCTGCCCCACGGCAATCAGGGCAAAACCGACCGGCAGCAGCGGCCATGCGCCACGGGCGTCCATCACGCGTCCGCCCACAATCGAGGTCACGGCGTTGCAGGCAATCGCCGGCAAAATGAGCAAGCCCGCAATAAGTGCGGTCATGCCGTATGCGCCCTCAAAATAGAGCGGCAACAAAACGCTCATCGAGAACGTCGTCATCATCGACACCACCACAAGCAGGCACGCGGGCCAAAAACGAACGCTCGCCATGGGACGCACGTTAAGCACCGGATGCTCGAGCTTGAGCTGACGGGGCGCAAACAGGCCGAGCAGCACAATGGCGGCGAAAAGCGCCACGATGCCGGCAATCGGATTGGTCGAGAACTCGCCTACGGAATACACGAATGCCGTAATGCCGGCGGCGAGCAAAACAACCGACAGAATATCAAGCGTGGTGCTCGAGCGCTCTCCGACATTCTGAACAAGCTTAACGCCCGCCGCAGCGACCACAATGCCGCCCACCAGCGGCACTACGAACACCGCCCTCCAGCCGAACAACGTGCACATAAGACCGCTGATTACGGGTCCAAACGCCGGCCCTAGCGTAATGCAGGCACCGCCCAGGCTAAGATACAGACCGAGCTTCTCGCGCGGGGCGCAAGACAGCACCACGTTCATCATGAGCGGGAACAAGATGCCCGATCCCGCAGCCTGCAAAATACGACTTGGTAGCAAAACGCTAAACGACGGAGCGATCAGACACAGGACTTCGCCGGCGACCATACATCCGCATGCGAAAAACAACAGCTTGCGCGTCGAGAAACGGCCGGACAGGAAG
>CABUZE010000127.1 GCA_902495955.1 uncultured Collinsella sp.
AGAGCAGCTCGTCACCGCCGTTGCCCACGCAGATATTCTCGCGCGTCACGCCATGCCAAGCAGCAAGCTCATCGCGCAGGTCGTTGGACATGGGGTCGGGATAACGGTTGAGCGGCGTGGCAGCCAGGGCTGCATCAATCGCCTCGCGCACGCCGGCCGGCACGGGATAGGTGTTCTCGTTGGCCGAAAGGTTGATGCGCGTGGGCGTAAAGTTGGGATCATAGGGCTCAATGCCGGCCAGGTAGGGCTGGACGAGCTCCTTCATGCGCGGCGTGAGTTCGGCCATGTTAGGCCTCCTCGCCGGTCGCGCCAACGCCATCCGCGCCCGCAGCCGCCAGGTCAACGCCCTCGGCAACCGTCGCCACGGCGTCACCCGGCCAAGCGACCTTGGTCAGGTCGGCCGCGGCCAGAGACTCGGCACCCACGGCATCCTCGCCCTGCTCCAGCACACGGCGACGCAGGGCGGCGGATAGCGCGTGCGCCCACAGGCCCTCGGCCTCGGCCAGACGCTGTGTGGCGGGAGCGTCGGAGAGCAGGCCCTCGGGCGTATAGCAAATGACACTTGAGCGCTTGACGAACTCCTCCACCGAAAGCGGGTTGGAGAACATGGCCGTGCCGCCGGTCGGCAGCGTGTGGTTGGGGCCGGCAACGTAATCGCCGAGCGGCTCGGAGCTCCAGGCGCCCACAAAGATGGCGCCGGCGTTGCGAATGCCGCCGAGCAGGCCCATCGCGTCCTTGCAGTGCAGCTCAAGGTGCTCGGGCGCCACGGTGTTCACCGCCTCGACGGCGGCAGCCATGTCGGCTGCCACCACGATGGTGCCCTCATTGTCGAGCGAGGCACGCGTGATCTCGGCACGCGGCGACTGCGCTACCAGAATGTCGATACCCGCCTCGACCTCACGCGCAAACTGCTCGTCGCAGGTCACCAGATAGCAGGCCGCCAGCGGATCATGCTCGGCCTGGGCCATCAGGTCTGCCGCGACCACCATGGGCTTGGCCGTGGCGTCGGCCAGCACGCAGACCTCGGAGGGACCGGCGACCATATCGATACCCACGTCACCCGAGACAATCTGTTTGGCAGCGGCGACAAAGGCGTTACCCGGGCCGGTAATCTTGTCGACACGCGGAATAGTCTCGGTACCGTACGCCAGTGCGGCCACGGCCTGGGCGCCGCCCACCATATAGATCTCGTCCACGCCGCCGAGTTTAGCAGCCGCGAGCGTATACGGGCTAATCAGTCCATCCTTTTGCGGCGGGGTCACCATAACCACGCGTTTGACGCCGGCCACCTTGGCGGGAATGGCGTTCATAAGCACGGTGGAAGGGTACTGCGCGCGACCGCCCGGCACATAGATGCCGGCCGCCGCAAGCGGGGTCACCTTAACGCCGAGCATCGTGCCGTCCGGGCGCGTGGTAAACCAGCTCTGCTCGACCTCGCGCTGGTGGAACTCGCGAATCTGGCGTGCAGCCTTTTCGAGCGCCGCGACAAAGGCGGGATCAAGGCCTTCGAGCGCGGCATCGATCTGCTCTTGCGGCAAACGGAAGCTCTGCAGTTCAACGCCGTCAAAACGCTGACAGTAGTCGCGCACCGCGGCATCGCCGTTGGCACGCACGTTGGCCACGATATCGCGGGCGGCGTCGACGATGTTTTGCGGCAGCACGCCCTTGCGGTTGAGCTGGTTGGTAACGAGGCGCTCACCGGGAGCAAGCTTGATGGTCTTCATATCGGTATCCCCTATCGGTCGAGGTTTTGTTCGAGAAACGAGAGACCGGGCGGCGGTGCCAATCAGCCCGCAGCCCGGACGTTGGGGCGCCCGTACGTGCTCGCGCTATTGTGCCGAGCCCGCAACGGGCTCAAAATGCTTGTCCTTAACGGCTGCCGCCAAGCGATCGGCCAGATTGCGTACGCGCGGATCCAGACGCGCGGCACCCGGATTGACAAAGAAGCGGGCCGTGCAGTCCATAATGCGACCAGTAATAACCAGGTCGTTGTCGCGTAGCGTGGCACCCGTGGCGGTAACGTCCACGATGCGATCGGTCATGCCGACGATGGGGCCCAGCTCGATGTTACCGTGCAGCGAGACGATATCGGCATTCACGCCGCGCTCGGCATACCAGGCACTCGCGATGCGCGGGTACTTGGTGGCCACACGAAGCGACCCGCGGCGGGCGTAGTTGCGCTCGGCCTGGCCGGCGCGCCATGCAGGCTCCGCCTCGATAAACGTGCACAGGCCGTAGCCCAGATCGACCAGCTGCAGCAGGTTGAGGTCGGCCTCGATAAGCGAGTCCCAACCGCAGATGCCACAGTCGGCGCCGCCGCAGCCCACAAAGGCGGGCGCATCGCTGGGACGCACGATGACAAACTCGATATCGCCGACCGCGCCCTCGCCGGCACGCGTGTCGCGACCGCGCACGATGAGATGACGACCGGGATCGCGCAGCTCAGAGACATCCAAGCCCGCGGACTCAAGCACGTCGAGCGTGTCGGCCTTGAGCGAGCCCTTGGGCACGGCAATGCGCAGCGGACCCTCGGCGCCACGGCCCGCGGCGTGATCGCCATCGGAAGCGGCATCCTCGGCCGAGGTGCGCGCGGCCTCCAGGCGCTCGAGCGAAAAGGCGAAGCCCGCCGCCGGCACCTCGATACCGTCGCCAAACGCGCCGGTGAAGATGGAGTCGTAACGGCCGCCCGAACCGACCGGATCGGGCAGGCCGCCGGCATAGGCCTTAAAGACCAGGCCCGTGTAGTAATCAAACGAGTTCATAATGGAGAAGTCGAACGACAGCACCTGGGCGTCCTCGGGTGCCAGGCCCTCGACCAGGGCACGCAGCTCGCGCGTCAGCGGCACGACGATACCGGCGGCCTCCAGCAGCGCGTCCACGCGGTCGAGCACCTCGGCACCGCCGTGCAGACGCGGCAGCTCGCTAATGGCGGCCTTGACGGCATCGGACTCGACGCTTGCTGCCACGCGGGCATCGAGGCCCACAAAGTCGTTGGCGTGCACGCAGCGCAGGGCCTCGGCGGCCAGCTCGCGATCCTCGCATACCGCGAGCAATTCCTTAAAAGGACGCACGCTACCTGCGATAATGCGCGCATCGGGCAGCGCGAGCTTACGCACAGCCTCGGCCACGAGCGAGACAATCTCAACATCGCCCGCGGTATCGCCCGCACCGATAAGCTCAAAGCCCAGCTGTGTAAACTGGCGCGAGCCACCGGCATTGCGCTGGCACTCGCGAACCACCGGCGCCTCGTAGCGAAGGCGCAGGGGCAGATCGGCCGCGCGCATGCGGGTCGAAACCAAGCGCACGATCGGCAGCGTGTTGTCGGGACGGACCACCAGCAGGCGACCGTCATCATCAAAGAGCTTAAACGGCGTGTCCGCGATGCGGCCGCCTTCCTCGAGCGACCCCTTGTCCTCGAGCAGCGGCGTCTCGACCGGCAGGTAATGATGCTCCCTAAAGCAGCCCTTCACCGTCAGCGCAATCTCCTCGCGCGCCTGAGCCTCCTCGGGCAATATGTCCCGGAATCCCCACGGTGTGGCCGTCATCTGGTGAGCCTCCTCATGCTGCGTTTCATATAGAACAGAAGACCGGCATAGCTCCGCCGGTCTTCTGGGTACTTTAGCATACTAGAGTGCTTGCGGGGAGAAGCGTCCTCCTCGGCGCACAGCGTATTCATTTGGAAACATTAGAGCGGATTGCCCACGGCCCCGCTCGTCCAGCGGAAAAGTTTACAGACGAGAGCCGGGGAGGCATGCTTTGTTTTGAGAAGTGGGC
>CABUZE010000128.1 GCA_902495955.1 uncultured Collinsella sp.
CATCGGCGGCGGCAAGATCGAGCTCTTTGCGCTGGACGAGGCGCGCGAGCTGCTGGCCGGGGGTAAATCGCGTCTGGTCCGCTACACCATGGGCGGCGAGAACTCCGATACCGGCATGATCTGCGGCGGAGCTATCTGCCTGAGCTATCTGCACCTGGATGCGAGCAAGGCACCGTTGTTCCAGTCGGTTGCCGACGTCTTGGTGTATCGACGCATCGGCGACTTCGTCATCGACTTTGAACCGTTTATCGCAAGCGCGCTCGAAAGCGACGCTACTGAATACCATGGCGAGGAATCGCGCCGCACCATTGCGGGTTGCCCCGGGCTTTCGCTGGTGGAGGAGGGGAGTAAGGTTACCTATACAAACGCCGCCTCCGAGATTCCTCCCGCGCACATCGAGACGCTCTGCCCCGAGGGCCTGACCTATATCTTTGGCTGCGGCCACGTGGGCGCCGCGACGGCGCGGGTGCTCACGGCGGCGGGCTTTGCCGTCGTGGCGTGCGACGACCGCCCCGGCACGCTGACCCCCGATTGGGTGCCCGGTGTCTACGATCGTCGCTTGGTCGATTACAAGAACCTGAGCGAGCTGTGCCCCATCGGCCCGCGCGACCTGGTGGTCGTCGCCACGGCGGGTCACAAGTCCGATATCGACGTGGTGATTCAGGCCATGCGCGCCAAGCCTGCCTACCTGGGCTGTCTGGGCTCGCGCCGCAAGACGGCCTTTGTGCGTGCCCGCCTGGAGCAGGAAGGCTTTACGCAGGACCAGATCGACGAGCTGCACCTTCCGATCGGCGTTGCCATCGAGGCCGAGGACCCCGAGGAGATCGCCATCTCCATCGCCGCCGAGATGATCCACCTGCGCCGCACCAAACTCGTCCCCCGCAAGCGCTAATCGCATCCCCACCAATAAGTTGCGGTGAAATAGGGACAGTTTAAGCCTGTTAGGCCGCCAAACAGTCCCTATTTCACCGCAACTGCTTTTTGGGATCCATTTGTGCGGGGGAGTTGTGGAGTTGTGCAGGCAGACGAGGTTTTTCTGGAAATACGCACCCAATGCGCGTATAGTACCGATTGTTTTGTCGGCTCCTGCTGCGTCGAGTCCAAACCGCAAAATGCCATGAGCGGCGCGGATGCAGCCAGGAGGCGCGAGGACAACCCATCGTGGCCACGCCCCGTGCTTAAAACCCCAAGAAGGAGTGAACAATGGCAGAAGAGAAGTATGTGCCGCGTCTGAAGACCAAGTACAACAACGAGGTCAAGCAGCAGCTTCAGGACAAGTTCCAGTACGAGAACGTTATGATGATCCCCAAGTTTGAGAAGATCGTCGTGAACATGGGTGTCGGCGAGGCCGCTACCGATTCCAAGGCCATCGACGGTGCCGTGCGTGACCTGCGCGCCATCACCGGCCAGCAGCCGATGATCACCCGTGCCCGCAAGTCCATCGCTACCTTCCGCCTGCGCGCTGGTATGCCGATCGGCTGCAAGGTTACCCTGCGTGGCGACCGTATGTGGGAGTTCTTCGATCGTCTGACCTCCGTCGCGATTCCCCGTATCCGCGACTTCCGCGGCATCTCCGCCAAGAGCTTCGACGGCCGTGGTAACTTCTCCATGGGCGTCACCGAGCAGCTCATCTTCCCCGAGATCGACTTCGACTCCGTCGATCACCAGCGTGGTATGGACATCACTTTCGTGACCACCGCCAACACCGATGAGGAGGCCAAGGCCCTTCTGGACGCCTTCGGTTTCCCGTTCAAGAAATAGGTTCACCTGCCCTATAAGCGCCGTTCCCACAAGGGGGCGGCGTTTGGGGCGAACAATACTCTATGTGAGGAGGATATAAGTGGCTAAGACATCGATGATCGTCAAGTGCAATCGCAAGCAGAAGTTCTCTACTCGTGAGTACACGCGCTGCCAGCGCTGCGGCCGTCCGCACTCTGTGTACCGCAAGTTCGGCCTGTGCCGTGTCTGCTTCCGCGAGCTTGCACTCAAGGGCGAGCTTCCCGGCGTTAAGAAGGCCAGCTGGTAAGTCACTACCAGCGTTTCAAGCATCCGTTTGGAACAGGGAAAACGCGCTAGTTAGGCTTTGCCGTTAAGGGCGGCGAAGAACCAAGAGCACGTGTTCATCAAGAACGAAGGAGAATCTGTATGAACCTTACAGACCCGATCGCAGATATGCTTACGCGCATCCGTAACGCTAACTCTGTGAACAAGGCCACGGTCTCCATGCCGAGCAGCAAGAAGCTCGTCGAGATCGCTCGTGTTCTGCACGAGGAGGGCTACATCGAGGGCTACGATGTCGAGGACACCGTTCCCCAGAAGACTCTGCACATCACGCTTAAGTATGGTCCCAAGAAGGCTAAGGTCATCAACGGCATCCGCCGTATTTCCAAGCCGGGCCTGCGTAAGTACACCGGCGTTGCCGACATGCCCCGCGTCCGCGGTGGCCTTGGTACCGCCATTATTTCCACCAGCCATGGCGTCATGACCGACCGCGATGCTCGCAAGCACAACGTCGGCGGCGAGATCATCGCTTACGTCTGGTAATTCGCTCGGTAGGTAGAAGGAAAGGAGATCACCGTGTCTCGTATCGGTAATAAGCCTGTCCAGATTCCCGCCGGAGTCGAAGTGGCAGTCAACGGCAACAACGTTGTCGTCAAGGGCCCCAAGGGCCAGCTCGAGCTCGATGTCTTTGAGAAGCTCGCTATCAACGTCGAGGACAACGTCCTCACCGTTTCCCGTCCCGACGACGAGCGTGAGACCCGTGCCCGCCACGGCCTCACCCGTGCCCTCATCCACAACATGGTTGTTGGCGTTTCCGAGGGCTTCGAGAAGAAGCTCGAGCTCGCCGGCGTCGGTTACCGCGTGCAGCAGAAGGGCAAGAACCTCGAGTTCTCCCTGGGCTTCTCGCACCCCGTGATCGTCGAGGCTCCCGAGGGTATCACCTTCGAGGTTCCCGACAACACCCACGTGAACGTCAAGGGTATCAACAAGCAGCAGGTCGGTCAGATCGCCGCTGAGATCCGCGGCCATCGTCCTCCCGAGCCTTACAAGGGCAAGGGTATCCACTACGTTGGCGAGCACATCCGCCGCAAGCTGGGTAAGGCCGCCAAGTAGTCGTAACCGACTCACTCGCATAAGACCAGCACCCCGTCAGGTGCTGGCAAGATCAACCTTTTTAGGAGTTTACGTATGAACAAGCATAAGGCGAAGCTGGAAGGCCTCAAGCGTCGTCAGCGTCGTGTTCGCGGCAAGGTCTCGGGTACCTCCGAGCGTCCGCGTCTTCGCGTGACCCGTACTAACGCCAACATCTATGCCCAGATCATCGACGACAGCAAGGGCTCCAGCCTGACGCTCGTCTCTGCCTCGACCCTCGAGGCCGAGTTCAAGGGCACCCACACCTCGAACAAGGAGGCTGCGGAGAAGGTCGGTCAGCTCGTTGGCAAGCGCGCCATCGAGGCCGGCATCACCAAGGTCGCCTTCGATCGCGGTGGCCGTATCTACCATGGCCGCGTCAAGGCCCTCGCCGACGGTGCTCGTGCCGCCGGTCTCGAGTTCTAGGAGGTATGTAGCACATGGCTCGTAATCAGAAGCAGCAGCGCGAGGCCTCCGAGTTCGAGGAGCGCGTCGTTTACATCAACCGCGTGTCGAAGACCGTCAAGGGCGGTCGTCGCATGAGCCTCGTCGCTCTCGTCGTCGTTGGCGACGGCAAGGGCAACGTCGGCGTTGGCATGGGCAAGTCCGCTGAGGTGCCC
>CABUZE010000129.1 GCA_902495955.1 uncultured Collinsella sp.
ACATCCTTGCGATGGCCCGACAAGAAACGTTCGACACGCTTGACGTTCTTGGCATAGTCGGCAGGCGAAATCGCGCCGACGCATGCGCCCGGCCCGCGCCCGACATGGTAGTCAAAGCAGGGGCGCCCGTTTTGCGCGCAAATCATATTGACGATGTCTTCTTCGCCCTTATGAGATTCGACGATGCGGCGGCAGCGGCGCCATTCCGCACAGGATGCCGAGCAAATAGGAATAACCTTGCGTAGCGTATCGATGGTCTCACGCGCCGCGCGGCTATCGGTATAGGGGCCAAAATAGCGCGTTCCCGGTTTATGACGCTCTCGCGTGTATTTAATAGCCGGAAACAAGTCGCTCTTAGTAATGGCGATAAAGGGATAGCTCTTATCGTCCTTAAGGTCGACGTTGAAGTACGGATGGTACTGGCCGATCAGATTGCGCTCGAGCACCAATGCCTCGTGCTCGGTCTCCACCACGATATAGTCGAAGCTCGCCACCAGCTGCATCATGAGCGGGATCTTTTGACGCTCGTCCTGCAGCGTCACGTATTGACGCATACGGGCACGCAAGTTTTTTGCCTTGCCCACATAGATGACATCGCCCTTGGCATCTTTCCAAAGGTAGCAGCCGGGTTGCGTGGGAACGCGCGAAACCTGCTCGGCAAGTGTTGGAATGTTGTCGTGACCTGCCACACGCACCTACTCGCGACGAAGCAGCGCCGAGACCTCGGGCATCTTAAAGACAAAGGCAAGGCCAAAAGTCACGGCGAGCGAGACGACGCCTGCAACACAAACGTAGCCCAGGGTAATGAGGATCGAGCCGCCAAGCAGTCCGACAAAGTGCTCAAGTGCCCACATGACGCCGGCGCCCGCGGCAGCGCCCAAGCCACCGAACAATAGGCCGAAGAAACCGCCGTGCAGGATAGACTTGACCTGAAGTCCATGCAGACGACGGCGCAGCCACCACAGTGAGCATCCGACCAAGACCACGTAGTCAACGACGTACGAAAGCGCAATTGCCGGCATACCGTAGCCCAGCACCACGCCAAACAGCAGAACCGAACCGGCCTGGCCGATAGCGGAGTACAGGCAATAGCGGCTATAAGGTTTCATATCGAGCAGGGCCGAGAAGCTCTTCTGCATCAGCACGACCACGCCGTAGAGCGGCAGGGAAAGTGCCAGATAGATAAGGAACTCCGACACCAGCGCCACACCGGATTCATCGAACTTGCCGGCGCAGTAGATCATGTTGAGCGGACGGGCGAAGACGATCAGGTACATCGCAAACGGAATCAGGAAGAAGAGCATCTGGGCGACACCGCGCGAAATGCCCGTGCGGACGCTGTCGTAATCCTTCTCCTGTGCATCGTGGGAGAGTTCGGTATAGAGTGCCGTCGAAAGCGAGGCAGCGATCAGCGCATAGGGCAGCGTATACCACAGGCGCGCATATGCGATGACGGAAGGGCCGGTCTCGGGCTGCACCACCAGCGCGGCGGCATTGGTAATGGAAGTCGAGACAAACATGCACACCGTGGCGAGCAGCGTCGGGATACCAAGCGCAATCGTCTGTCGCAGCGCGGGGTCCTTAAAGTCGATATGGATATGAGGATGCACGCCATGCTTGCCAAGCGCGGGAATCTGGCAGGCCATCTGGACAAAGACGCCGAGGGTCGTACCGGCTGCGATCAAGATAATACCGACCTGCTCGCCAAATTGTGCAGACACGGGAGCAAAGCCCATAAAGCTGGCGATAACGATGACATTGTTGAGAACCGGGGCAAACGTCGACCAGAAGTAGTCGCGATGTGCGTTGAGAACGCCCGAGAACACCGAGCCCAAGCCATAAAACAGAATTTGGATAGCAAAGAAGCGGAACATGAACGCAGCGGTATCCATGCTGCCGCCATCGCCCGAAAGGAACGACTGCGTCCAAATAAAGCCGGGAGCAAACACGGTGCCCAGCAGCGAGATACCGCCCAGCAGCAGAAGCAGAATACCGAGCAGATTGCCGACATACTCGTTCGATGCCTCGCGGCCCTGCTCGCGCCTCACGCCCATATACACCGGCAAAAACGCCGTAACGAGCATGCCGCCCATCACGAGCTCGTAAAGCATGTTGGGCAGGTTGTTGGCAACCTGATAGGAGGACGAGAGCAGCGACATGCCGATGGCGGCCGCCATGGCCCACGTGCGGATAAACCCGGTGACGCGCGACACGATGGTCAGCGCGGTCATGAGGCCAGCAGAACGACCAACCGTGGAGTAGTCCGACGAACCCATATCGTCTACGTCGTCCTGAGAGTCCTCATGAACCTCATCTTGTGGCGGCAAATCGTCCACGACGGTAAAGGAGCCGGTCATCGCAAAGGGATCGTCAACCAAAACGGCGTCATCAGCAGGTGCGGCGTCATCGCTGTTCGGCATGTTGTTACCGGATACGGCATCATCATCGAATATGGCATGGTCGCCAAACACCGTGTCAACTTCTTTGGCGGCGACGGGTCGGGCAGAAAACGACAGAGGGTCCCAGTCATCATCACCGTCGATGGCCACGCCCTCGACGGGATCGGTCGAACCAAGCGGCGACCATTCGTCATCCGAAAGAAGCGGCTCGTCATCATCATGCACCGCGGGCTTGGCGGAACGAGCGACAGGAGCGCTCTGCGGCATGCTCTTTCCCTGGGCTGCCATCAAAAACACCGCCGTCTCATCGGGACGCGGCACACGAGGAGCCTCGGAGGCGACCGGCGTCACGCTGGCGCTCGATTGAGCGGCGGCCAAAAAGACAGCCGTCTCATCGGGACGAGTCGAAGAAAGAACCGTACGGGGAAGCGCCGTGCCGGCACCGGCGGCACGCAAGTGCACGGCCGTCTCGCCCGGGTCAGCGGCAGCGGACCAGGCGTTTCGAATCTCGTTATCGAACGAAGCAGCCTCGGGCGCGGGCGCCTGAGGAGCCGACCCTTTTGCAAAGTGAGCTCCGCGCTTTGATTCTTCCTGCGGCATCGCTCAGTCCTCTCTCGTGATCGGGGCAACCGTCGCCCCGCAAAATGCAACTAAGTCATCGGGAGCAAGCTCAAGCTGATAGCCGCGCTTGCCACCCGAGATAAAAATGGTATCCCAAAGGACGCATGTCTCATCGATCAGCGTCCGGAAGCGCTTTTTCATACCGACCGGGCTGCAACCGCCGCGGACATACCCCGTCGCGGCAAGCAAATCTTTGACATGCATCATGGTCAGCGACTTTTCGCCTGCGGCGCGCGCGGCGGCCTTGAGGTCGAGCTCGTCGGCAACGGGAATGCAGCACACGACATGGTCGTTGGACGGCGTCGTGCAGACCAGGGTCTTAAATCCCTGACCGGGCTCCTCGCCAAGCTGCTCGGAAATCGCGACGCCCAGACCTGACGATTCATCGCCATCGTCTTCGTACGTATGGAGAACATAGGAGATGCCGGCGCTTTCCAGCTCGCGCATCGCATTGGTTTTTGGCGTCTTAACAGCCTTTGCCATGGCACATCCTTTCCCTCGCAGAGCGACGCAAGGATTAAGTATAGGGCCAATTCCGCCGCATATGCCATCTCGACACACAGAAGCGCCACCGAATCAGAAGGAATCGGTGGCGCGTCGGTACTACAACGTCTCTTTACTGCGCGTCGAGCTGCGCCTGACGCTCACGGTC
>CABUZE010000130.1 GCA_902495955.1 uncultured Collinsella sp.
GCCAAATGGGACCGGACCAAGAAGATCTGGTATGTACCCAGCGGCGTCAACCCCGAGCCCTTTGCCGAGTGGCTGCCCGGTGTTGACCGATCCGACCCCTCAGCGCCGTATATATATCTAGTACTGGGCAAGCGCGAGTGCTGGAAGTGTCACAAAGAGACCTCGGTCGCGGCCTTCGGCATTCCCTATCGAACCGATAGCGACGAGAGCGTCGTCATCGCGCACGCGCCCAACGAAGCCGGGCACATTGCCATCGACACGGCCAACGCCAACGCACTCGCCATCGTGCCCGCTCTTGGCTGCGTGCCGGGCGAGATCCGCGACTACCTTCATAAGCGCTGCGGCTACAAGCCCGTAGGCGCGCGAGCCTCCAAAGCCCCGTCGCTCGGCAACACGTGCACCAGTTGCGACGCGCTGCAAGGCAGCCGCTATTTGTTCGAAGAACCAACGTCCCCGTTTGCCCTCACTGCCATCAACAAGCTGCCGGCACTGGAGTTTGTGCGCGTCGAAGTTGCCGGCGTCTTTGGCGTCCCGGCCACGCGCACCGACTTTGACCAGGCGCTCTTTACCTGGGCACGCGACCATCACGCCGAGTTCCACAAGCAGCTCGGTGAGGGGATTTATTTGTAGGGACGGAGATGCCTTCACAGCCAGCTCCTCCGCATCACCTATCCCTCGTCGCCGGCGTCGTACACGATATCGAGGCCACAAACGGGGCATTTCTCCGGATACACCGGCATATGAACGCCTGTCTGTTTTCTCACTTCGTCGCTGAGTCTGTCACGCGCATCGATGAACCGAATGTCGAGACACGGTATTTGCGAGCCGCAGCAAGGGCAGGTGACGACAAACGACCCGCAATCAACCTCTACGCTCGGAAACATATTGTTGTCTATAAGGGCACACGGCAGTTTTCCGTACTTCCCCATCGCAATATCGCCTCGCCAGCTCATACACGCTCCCCTCTCGCTATACAAATCAGGAAGAGCATGCACCGACGGGCGTGCGCGAGATTGCATCGCCACGCGATCCGATCAAACGACACGATCGTCAAAGAATGCCAAAACCAAATACGCTAATACGGCAGAAGCCCCGCCTTTTCACGCTTCTTTTCCGAGCGATCGAACTCAATGCGATGGGCCTCAAGAAACACCGTATTGGGTCGCCACTGACGCTCATTCGGCTGCCTTAGCGTCGCACCCGCAAAGGAAACGTAGTCGGTCTTATCCAGCAGGTACGATCCACACAGCCGATATTCACCACAAACAGGCTCAAACGAAATCAGGTGAGCATCAAATAGGGAATGAAGGTCGCGCCGAAGCAGAATGCCGTTGCTGGCAACCTGCGATTTGGGTCCCGAGTAATTCTCGATATGCGCAGCCTCCAGAGCTTCGCTGACGCCGCAGTCCGACACCGCGCAACGGCCACCATAGGCGGCAACGAGCTGCTTGCGGAACCATTGCTGCCCCAATCGCTCGCGCCTTAACGCATAGCGGACCTTTTCGTCGTCGGTCGTACCCTGTCCGGCAAACTCAATATCGACGGGCATGCGCTTCAGATAACTCATGTCGGGTGCAAAACGTGGGTCCGGTCCGCCTTTATGAACAGGACCGTGCAGAACAAACCATCCGTTTTCGGGCTCGAACCGCTCAACAAACGCAAGGCCGAGCACCTTATAGCCCACCTCGGTTGCAAATATGACTCCGACTGGGACGCCACATTCCATGCAGTTGAGCATTTTACGGTTGTAATTCTGGTCTCGAAAACCAACGGTACCCGGCGCTTGAACCGAGTACTTAATGACCCACGTACCATCGTCCAAATAGAGCGGAGGCACATCGGTGTAGAAGCTCTTTTTGGAGTTATGGACCGAGAGCGCAAAGATCTTATTGGGATCTTGCTTCACCCGATCCTGGCCCGGCCAGAAGATCCCTGAATCCCGCGTTACGGGAAAGAAGTCCGAGCCAATTCTCAAACGATACTGATACTGAGGGCTATCTTCCTTGGTGTGGTGCGGAAGGCTGGTCCAAACGCCGCCGCGCTGCTCCTCACCCAGAAACCACTCCCATGCCTCAACGTATTCAGAAGGCACAAGACTGCAGGCACGGTCATAGCTTGGTCCATTCATCAACGGAACAGCAAGGTCAATGTCGTTCATCGCCAGCACCTACAACCATACGAACGCGAGTCATGCCCCTCAATAATATGACCGAGAGTCAATTATTACGAGATCTCATTCCGTGATCGGCACATCGTTGATGCTCTCGGTTTGCCGTTGGCGCGCTCGTACCCCGCCATCCCACTCCCCTGTATACTGATGTAGCACGTGTTTCATCCGGGCTTGTTGGGCCGGGTCGTTCATGGGAGGTTCTTGTGGCTGTTTCGAATCCGCCTAAGGGGAGCGTTTCTTCTTCGTCCATCAAGCCGGTGACGCGCAAGGCCGTGCGCTGCCAGCGCGAGGTCGCCTGGCTTGTCACGCAGGCAGCGGGCAGACTTGTGGCGACCACTCAGGACGTCAATGCGCCTACACCGAGCTTTGTGTTAGCGGCGGCGCTGGATCGAGTACGCCAGCTGGAACTCGCCGCACAAGAAGACGGCAGCCATCTTGGCTACCAGGACGCTATGGCACCCGACCTGTTGACCTTTTGCCACATGGCCAAGTTGCCCGCCGCGCCCAATGCACTTTCGGACGCAGGCTACATGTTTACGCTTTCGGGCGCGGAGCTCATCCGCGATATCTACGCATACTGCAGCGAGCTCGCCGAGCGCAGCGTCTTTGGCACGGCTGAAGTCAAACCGGGAAATGTCATCAAGCTGGTTCTTAGGCTGTTCTTGATAGACGGGTTCGGGGCCATGCCGGCGTAAGCCGAGTCTTTAGCATCACCGTCGACTGGGCAACAACCGCTTTACCTTAATGGACGCCAATCGAGGGTCGATTATTGAGTCGCCTCGTCCACTAACGCATCTATCCCACGCGCTCCGACAGTCGATACTTGCGGTTGCGGCTCGTCGCCGGCGCCGTGGGCTCAAGCTCGCCTTGAGCAATGAGCGCGTTGACGCGCGACCTAACCTGGGAAATTGTGAGTCCTGTGTGCTCTGCCAGCTCGCGCGTCCCCAGCTCGCCGTAGTGTTTGAGTGCCGTCACAATTAAGCCCCCGCCATGATCGACCGGCTCGATCTTTGAACGGTAAAGTACGACCTTGAACCGATCGAATCCCGGGCAGAACAGGGGCCCGGCCAGACCATGCGCGCGCATGGCATCGATCATCATCGGGATGCCCGAGCCATTGCCCTCAGCCGGCGAACCTGCGCCATCCGGCAGCGGGACAATCGACATGAGTTTCACGAGCGTCGCGTTACGGCATCGGGAGCTGCCGTCAAACAAGTTCTCGCGAGTCTTTCCCCCGTATAGGCCGCCGGGGTTCGTCACCTCGATACGGTCATCAAAAACGTCGACAGCAATCGATTGTCCACAGAACCGATCCCCGTATTCTCGATGGATTACGGCGTTGGCGATTGCCTCGCGCAGGACCTCCTCGGGAATCTCCAGCGAGTCGACACGCGAGACGCCTTGGATCGTCGAGGTTCGCCGCAATTTCTTGACGACTGCCGCGACGGCATCCGAGACCATTTCGCCCAACGTCCCC
>CABUZE010000131.1 GCA_902495955.1 uncultured Collinsella sp.
CCGAGCGACGGGCTCGAGACGCGCTCCAGCACCTCACGGCAGCGATCTGGCGTGTTGACCGTCTCGTTCCAACCGGGCTCAATTAGAACCTGACCGCCCATGGCCTCGGCACGCTCGCAGACATACGCAAGCCCGTCCACAAAAGCCTCGAGTGCCTCATCGGTCATGCGGTCGTCCGCAACGCGGTTCTGCGCATTGGGGCGACCGGTCTCGGTGCCAACCGGGCATCCGCCGAGCATCTGGGCAAAGTTCAAGCATGCCTCGTACTCGGCAAAGTTATCCATGAGCTGTTGGCGATCGGGCGTCGCCAGATTCTTATAGCAGCCGAGCACGGCGACCGAAACGCCCGCCTCGTCGAGCACCGCACGCAAATGGTCGGCAAGCTCGCGGGTCAGGCCGCCTCGATCGATCCCCATCGATGCGTAGAGCACCTTGCTCGGCAGCTGAATGCACGAAAAGCCCAGCTCTCCCGCCATGCGGATGCGTTCCTCGACGGTCCCCTGCGGAAGGTCGTGCAAACGCACACCCGGAGTATTAGCCCCCACGTTATTCACATCCCTTATGAGCGTTGATGCCCGGGGTGTATCCGCCAAACGGGTCCTCGATAGAGCACACGCCCGAGGGAGCAAGCGGGTCATGCCTGCCGGCCAGTTTGTCGTGATGCATGGTCTCGATATAGGCAAGCACCAGCGGCGCCACGCCCTTCGCATCGTTTTTGACGATAGGCTCGCTCATGTAGTAACCAAACGTGCCCTCGCGGTGCGCGGTGTTTCCCAAGCCCGCAACCAGGCAGATGTTGTCGAGCGCCAGCTGCCCATCATGCTCGGACAGGCAGGTCTCGCAGATGCCGTCGAAGGCGCGACGGCCGTACTGGTAGTAACGCTCGCCCAGCACGCCTAGACGCACGCCCTTCATGATGGCATTGGCAAAAATCGCGCTACCAGACTCCTCCAGGTAGTTGGGGGCGATATTGGGCAGGTTGATGACCTGATGCCACATGCCGGTCTTCTCGTCCTGATACGGCAGCATGGCATCGATCAGGTCGTGGAACATCTTGCGAATCTCGTCCTTCTCGGCTGACATCGAAGGCGGCATGAGCTCCCAGGTATCGATGAGTGCCATGGCAAACCAGCCCTCGGCGCGCAGCCAGAAGTTAGCCGAAAGGCCGGTGACCGGGTCGCACCAGAACTGTTTGCGGCTCGCGTCGTAAGCGTGATAGTACAGACCGTTGAGGGGGTTGCGCATCAGGTCATGCACGACCTGGAACATATGGAAGCTGTCCGAGCAGGCACGACGGTTGTGGAAGCTCAGCTCGTACTGCATGTAGAACGGCTGGGCCATATACATGCCATCGAGCCAGATCTGGTTGGGATAGACGGCCTTGTGCCAAAACACGCCTTCTTTGGTGCGCGGCTGGGTCTCGAGCTGGCGGTAGATGGTGTCCATGGCGGCACGGTACTTGGGCTTGCCCACCAGGTCATAGAGCTTGTAGAGGGTCTTGCCCGCATTGACGTTATCGAGGTTGTACTCCTGCGGGTTGTAATGCTTGATGGTACCGTCGTCCTGGACAAAGAAATCGATGTAGTCATCGGCAAAGGTCAGGTAGCGCTGCTCACCCGTGATCTCGTACAGCTCGATGAGCGCCTTGATCTTGCAGCCGTCGATATAGTTCCAGGTGTTCTCCTTGCCGGCGCGAATCTTTTCGATATTCCAAGCCGGCGCCTGCGGCGTAGAGGTTTCGATCAACTGCTCGAAATAACGGTCCTGGATTTGATTGCAACCCATTGCTGTCCCCTCTGACATAAACGATAGGTGAACGTTACCCCTAGTGTAACGCGAACGGGGAATATAGGGTGAACGTTAACCCTATATTCCCCGCAAACGGCAGACTTTTAGCGGCAAACGGCGGTGAGACCCGCGGCGATGCGATGCGCCAGGCGCTCATAGCCGGCAGGACTGTAATGCAGACCGTCCGGCATATAGAGCTCGCGGTGCTCCGGCAAAAACGGGCTGATGCCGCTTTGCGCATACAGGTCAATCACCGGAACGGAGTAACGGTCACAGACCTCCAGCATCGCTCGCACGTAGGCGTCTTGCGTCAGACCCAAATGGTTCGCCTCATCGCTTGCCGGGATATCCTTCTCGTGCTTACCACTCGTCTTGCATGGCGTCATAAACACGAGCTTTGCCCGAGGCGAGCGTGCCGTGATGGTACGGATCAGGTAATCGAGTGCACCGTAGAACTCATGCACGTCCGTGCTGCCCAGCTCTCCAAGCGGCACGTTGCGGCTAAAGTCGTTGACGCCGCCAAAGACGATGTAGATATCGGCCGCATCGTCGATACCGTCCAGGCGCTCGACAAACGAATCGGTACGGTCGGCCTTGATGGCGATGCGCGAACCCTTGATGCCAAAGTTCTCGACGACCGCGCCTCCCAGCAACGCGCCCAGATGCGAAGTCCAGGAGATGTCGTTACCGCCTGCGCCGCATCCGTTATCGCCCCATGTGGTCGAATCGCCAAAGCAGCAAATGGTCGATTCACTCAAGCTCTTCGTTTCCATAATCTTCTCCTCATCCGCCCATCGGCGGTCATACAGGAACGTACCGTTTATTCGCAGCATGCCGAGGGGCTATGCACGGGCGCATTCCGCAACGTGCGAATCGAGCCATTCGATATCCTCGGCAAGATGTGTCACGCCCAGATGGTGTTCACCCGGACACACCTCGTGCCGCAGGCCATCTCTGCGACCCAGCAACTTGTAGGCATCGCGCACGATCTCGAGCTGCTCGTCAACATTTTTCAGCCCGCGCGAACCGTTCAGATGATCCTCTTCGCAGCTTTGCACCAGCAGCGGATGCGGCGCGATGAGCGAGGCAATATCGCCCATGTCGAGTAAGCGCCAAAGTCCGGGTGTGTAGTTGCAACTGCAATTGCCATTGAGATGCAGCAGCGAATCGTCGACACCGTACAGATAGCCCGAGACAAACGCCTTGCGCACACGCGGGTCGAGTGCGGCCAGGTACAACGTCATGTAGCCGCCACCCGAAAAACCAAAGCAACCCAGGTCATCCATGGCAATGTCGCCGCGCGCCTCCAAGTAATCGATCAAGCGCATGTTGTCCCAGACGTTGAGGCCCGCGACCGTAAGACCCAGTGGCTCGGCCATACGTGCTTGATTCAGACACGTACCGCGCAGGTAGCTGTTCTCGTCATCGCCCTGACCCTTCCAGTCACGACGGCATCCCCAACCGCGCGCATCAGGGCAGACGGTCACGTAACCCATGCGTGCCAAACGCAGACCGTAGTCGTAATTGAACTTACGCACGGCATCATCGACAGTCGGCACGCCCGCAACACCGGCTACGCTTGCAGCACCCGCTCCCTGATGGCCATGCGGGCAGATATAGCAACACTTGCGGCCGCACGCATCGAGCTTAGGCGACTGCGGCTCGAGCAGGTAGAACGGCATCCAAACATCGCGCTCGACCTGCAACATCGCATGGGTGCGCACGATGCCGCCGGCAACCCGCACGCGGCTGAGCTCACGAATCTCAATCGGGACGCGGTCCATAAGCGAAAGGCCCAAAACATCGTACAGACGAGTCCTGGTCGCAATCTTCCATGCCTCAAAC
>CABUZE010000132.1 GCA_902495955.1 uncultured Collinsella sp.
CCTCCACCCACATCAAGACCTGCGCCATCATGGGCGTCGGCGCCGTCAAGCGCCTTTCGGCCATCAACTTCGGCGTGGTCAAGGACATGATGTTCACCTGGTTCTTCACCTTCCCCGCTTGCGGACTCATCAGCTTTGTCATGGCCAAGTTGTTCATGATGTTCATTTAGTCAAACCGAGCGTCCATCCGGACCGTAATACCTCGCCCACCCGTCTTCGCCTCGAAAGGACCCACTCATGGCAAAGAAACCCGATTCGTTCTACTTTGACAACTACGTCGCCTGCGCCGACCTCGCCGTCCAGGCCGCCGAGCTGCTCACCAAGATTTTTGAGAACTTCGATCCCGCGAAGATTCACGATATGCTCGACAAGATGCACGCGATTGAGCATGCGGCCGACAAGAAGCACCATGAGCTTGAAGACGCCCTTCTCACGGCCTTTATCACTCCGCTTGAGCGCGAGGACCTGGACCTGATGAGCTGCTCGCTCGACACCGTGCTCGACCGTATCGAGGGCGTCGTGCAGCGCGTCTACTTCACCAACATCCAGAGCATCCATCCCGATGCCATCGTGATCGCCCACAAGGTGACCGACGCCTGCCGCGCCATGAAGGACCTTATGGTCGAGCTGCCCAACTACCGCAAGTCCAAGACCCTGCGCGAACTCGTCATCCAGATCAACACGATCGAGTCCGAGGCCGACGAGCTCTACATCAACGCCATGCGCAACCTGCACGTCAACGGTAAGGACCCGCTCGAGGTCATCGCTTGGCGTGACGTCTACGCCTTCCTGGAGTACTGCGCTGACTGCTGTGAGAATGTGGCCGATGTTGTGGATTCGATTGTCATGAAGAACAGTTAATTGGGGGTACGTGTCCCGGCGGCGAAGGGCCGGCCACGGTTTGCTTTCTCACTCCGGCTGCTTTGCAGAGTCGTTCGAAAGTAAACCGTGGCCGGCCCTTCGCCTTACGTACCACCATTGGGAACTTTGGCTAATAGGCGGAATGCATGGTGGCTATGGCTGAAAGCGCCTTTGGCATCAGCCATGACTTTGGGCAGCGCTGAGCGTTTGGCTGGATGTTGCTCTGGGTAACCTTTGGTTATCTTTTATTTCGTTATTAAATTGTTGGAGGGCTTGTATGTCTTATTTGGATCTGGCTCGGTCTCGGTATTCTTGTCGTTTGTTTGAGGATCGGGCTGTTGAGCAGGCTGTGGTGGATGCCATTGTTGAGGCTGGGCGTATTGCTCCTTCTGCTTGTAATAATCATCCAACCCGTGTGATGGTGTTGGATACGCCTGAGCTTCTGGAGAAGGCAGCCGCTTGTCAGCCTCGATTTGCTCGTGATGGGTCTATCTTTGGGGCTCCGCTTATCTTTCTTATTTGCAGCGTTACCGACGATGCCTGGGTGCGCCCTTATGACCAGATGAACTCCAGTGCCGTCGACACCTCGATCGTCTGCGATCAGATGATGATGGAGGCCGAGGAGCAGGGCCTGGGTACGTGCTGGGTGTGCCATTTTAAGCCCGAGGTGGCCTGTGAGCAGTTCAGCCTGCCCGAGGGCATCTATCCCTATCACATGCTCGTCTGCGGCTATCCTGCCGACCATATCGCCGACCCCGAGCAGCGCGAGGCCCGCACCATTCCCCTCCCCGACTTCCTCCTCAAGTAGATTTTTGGGACAGGCCTTTAAATCCACCTTTGACCACGTGCCGTTCGCCGAGTTCTGTGCCCTCAAACGCAGGACTCGGCGTTTTATTTTGCAGGCTGCATACAGCCACAAAAAAGGACCCGCAAGCTGCGGGCCCTTTCTAGACGCTACATGATAGCTGGATGTTAGTCCAGGTCGTCGGCGGCGAAGTTGTCGATCGGTGCGAAGGGATCGGCAACGGGGATAACCGGCTCGGCGACGGGCAGCGGCTCGGCAGCAGGAACGGTCACAGCCGGAGAAGCGGCGGAACCGACCGGCGTGGAAGCCATGAGATCGGACGGGAAGGAGTTCTGAGCATCGTCCATGAAGTGCTGGATGAGCTTGAGGTACTCGGCCTTAAACTCCTCACGGGAAGCCTTAAGACGGTCGATCTCCTCAAGCTCGGCCTGCTTCTCGGTCAGGGCCTGGCGGATGACCTCGCGGGCCTTGGCGTCGGCCTCGTTGCGGATACGGTCGGCGTTCTCGTTGGCGTCGTTGACGATGCCCTCGGCGGTCTGCTGGGCAGCAATCAGGGCAGCGGAAATCTGGCGCTCCTGAGCGGAGAAGTCGGGTGCAGGAGCGGCCACAGGGGCGGCAGGAACGGCCTGTGCGGCAGCGTCCTGAGCCTGAGCAAGCTGGGCCTGCGTATCGGCGAGCTGCTGCTCGGCGGCGGTCAGACGACCCTTAAGATCAACGATCTTGGCGAGCATGGCATCGACCTCAGAGGACAGGGTCTCCAGGAAGACGTCGACCTCGGCGGGATCGTAGCCGCGCTTGGCCTCAGAGAAGGTCTGAGCCTGAATGTCAGCAGGGGTAATAGCCATAACAAGTTCTCCTTTATCTTCGCCTTGGCGCCG
Source organism: uncultured Collinsella sp. (assembly GCA_902495955.1). Taxonomy (GTDB): domain Bacteria; phylum Actinomycetota; class Coriobacteriia; order Coriobacteriales; family Coriobacteriaceae; genus Collinsella. The sequence goes on from CABUZE010000132.1 coordinate 2,545, forward strand.
TGCGCCCGACGTGAGTTACTAAGCCAGTTTTATATGAGTATACCTATAAGAAGTTGCAGAACCAGCTTCTGCACCAACTGCAACGCAATAATCGCAACGACCGGTGAAAAATCGACACCGCCCATGGGCGGGATAAACCGGCGAAACAAATTGAGCCACGGGCCGCACACGCTATCGAGGACGGCGGCGATATCCTGTAGCAACCCGCCCTGTTTCATAGGGATCCACGTCATAAGGCAGTAGACCACAATGAGCGTGGAGTAGAAGTTGAACAGCGTATTGACCAACTGGACAATGGTGTAGATGTTGATGAGAATCTCCTCGTCTTGTCTTTACTTAAGGTAGCCGTCGGCACGGAGCTTTTTGAGGTCCGAATCCTTGACCTCGCAACCGGCGGGCAGCACCATAAACACGCGATCGCCCACCTCTTTGACGGTGGCACCCAGGCCGCAGGCAAAGCCGTAAGAGAAGTCCAGGACGCGCTTGGCGACCTCGGTACGAACGCCCACAAAAATCAGCGCGACAGGCTGCTTGGTGCGCACGCGGCGCACGACGGTCTCCACGTCGTCATAGCTCTCGGGGCGTAGGACATAAGCCGGCAGCTGCGGCGTAGCGTTGATGATGTTGCTCGCATACGCCGAGGCATCGCTCGGTGAGGGAGCAGGTGCGGGGGCAGCAGCGCGGGCACGCGTGCTCTCGGCGTAGCTCGACGGCGTGTCGTAGGCACCGGGACGATAACCGCCCGCAACCGTCTCCTGCGAGCGCGATGGCGGGTTGTAGGTCGTAGCGTGGCGAGAATCGTCGCCGACCAGCTGTCCGGAGCGCGTGTACACGGCCACCGACTCGGCCTCGCCGCGGCGCGTCTGACCCAACAGGCCGTTGCTCGGCTCATCCTGGGTGTAGAAGCCCTCGCCCGAGGCACCGCTGTAACCGTTGTTCTGGTAGCCGTCGTCATAGCCGTCATCGTAGCCGTAGTCGTCGTCCTGACCATAACCCTGGTCGTAACCCTGCTGGCCGCCCAGGTGCATCTTATTTTTAATCTCGTCAAGGAAGCCCATGGTTGTGTC
>CABUZE010000133.1 GCA_902495955.1 uncultured Collinsella sp.
CGTACCGGCCTAGGATCCGTCGAGCATGTGGGTGCCCGGGCGCAGGTAGGCGCGCGGGCCGCAGTCGACGCCGTTCTCGATGACGGCCTCGATGGCGATGGTCTCATCGATGATGCAGCCGCTGCCGACGGTGGTGTCGGTGAGGCGGCTGTTGGGGCCGAGCTGGCACTCTTCGCCCACGGTGACGTGACCGATCAGATGCGTCTGCGGCCACACGACGGTGTCGCGGCCGATGGTGGCGTCGGGACCGATCCAGGCCTGCGTGGGGTCGATGAAGGTGACGCCCTCGGCCATCCAGTGCTCGTTGATGCGGTCGCGCGCGATGGCGGTGAGCTGCGCGAGCTGGATGCGGCTGTTGACGCCCAGGCCGTCGCGGTAGTCGTCGCAGTGGAAGATGGAGACCGCCTGGCCGTGACCCTTGAGGATTTCGAGCATGTCGGGCAGATAGTACTCGGACTGCGCGTTGTCGTTGCCGATCTCGTTAATGTGGGCGGCGAGCTGCGCGCCGTCGAAGGCGTAGCAGCCGGCGTTGCACTCGAGCAGCGTGGCGGCCTGCTCGGGCGTGCAGTCCTTCTGCTCGATGATGCGCTCGATCTGACCATCGGCGCCCAGCTTGATGCGGCCGTAGCCGAAGGGGGCGGGCGGGGTCATGGTCATGACGGTGCAGGCGAGCTCGCCGGTAGCGACGGTCTGCGCGAACTTGGCGACGGTGTCGGCGGTGATGAGCGGCAGGTCGCCGTTGAGCACGACGACCGGGCCCTCGGCGATGCCGCAGGCCTCGAGCGCGACCTTTACGGCGTGGCCGGTGCCCAGGCGCTCGGTCTGCTCGACGCACTCGACCTTGGTGGCGCTGTTGGCGTAGGCGCCGTCGATAAGGGCGCGCATCTCGTCGGCGTGGCTGCCGATGACGACCACGACGCGGCTGCAGCCGGCCTTGATGGTGGCGTCGACGATCCACTGGACCATGGGCTTGCCCAGGATCTTGTGCGAAACCTTGCAGTGGTTCGACTTCATGCGGGTGCCCTCGCCGGCGGCGAGGATAATTGCGGTTGCGTCCATGTGATCTCCTGTTACGTTATAGAGACGTGTGTTTGGAAACGATACACGGCGCAATATGATACCGCAGGCATATGATGAGCGCGTAGCGATTGGTTTGCGGCGGTTGAGGCTTGCGCCGCCGGCGTGGTGTTTGCGCTGCTTGCGGGCGGTGCCGGCAGTGCTTCGGCGTCGGTGATTTGGCGGGAGGGCGGGGATGCCTATGGACAACATGCGAGAGGGTTCGGGCGCCGAGCCCGTGGGGGCATTTTCAATGTCGCATCCGGCGGTGCCGGCCCTCTACATGGTGCTGACGCTGGGATTCACCATGTTCTCGATGCAGCCGGTGCTGATTGCACTGTCGCTTGCGGGCGGGTTGGCGTACGGGTTTGCGACGCGCGGCGCCGCGCGTGCGTTGGGGGCACTTCGCTGGCAGCTGCCGGTGATTTTGATCATCGCGGTGCTCAATCCGCTGTTTAGCGCCTCGGGCTCGACGGAGCTGTTCCGTATTGGCATGCGCGCGGTGTATCTGGAGAGCATGGTATACGGCCTGTGCATGGGCGGGCTGTTTGTGGCGAGCGTACTGTGGTTTGAGGCTGCGGCATCGATGCTTAGCTACGACAAGGTGCTTGCGCTTCTGGGTAACACCGCGCCGGTGATCGCGCTCATGATCTCGATGTGCATGCGGCTTATCCCGCAGTTTTTGCGCCGCGGTCGTACGGTACTGGCGGTGCAGGATGCGATTGATGTGACGGGGCGTGCGTCGGCCGCCCCCGTGCGTTCGCGCCTACGGGCATCGAGCGTGTTGATGGGCTGGGGCATGGAGGATTCGCTGGAGCGCGCGGACGCCATGCGCTCCCGTGGGTGGGGTGCCGCGACGCGCCGCACGACGTACGCGCGGTATCGGCTGGGGCGCGGCGATGTTGCCGCGCTGGTTGGGCTTGCGCTGTTTGGTGTGGCCACGGCGGCAGTGGCGTGGGCCGCGACGGCGCAGTATTCGTTTTACCCGCAACTATCGGTGCCGGCGCCGTGGCCAGGCTATGTTGTATACGCGGCCTGGATGGCGCTGCCCTGCGTGCTGCGCGCGATTGACGAGAAGAGGTTTGGCTGATGACTCGGTTGGACGGAAGCATGATGGCGGGCGCGGCGTGCGGCTCGGATGCGCCGGCGATTGAAGTGCGGGACCTGCGCTTTGCCTACCCCGGGGCCGAGGCGCCGGTGCTCGACGGGCTCGACTGGTCTGTTCCCCAAGGTGCGTTTGCGCTGCTGGTAGGTGGTACTGGGTCGGGTAAGTCAACGCTGCTCTCGCTGCTCAAACCCGAGATTTCGCCGACGGGCGAATGCGCTGGTGAGCTGCGCGTGCTGGGCGAGAACGTTGCCGACATGGATGTTCGGGCGTCTGCGGAGCGCGTGGGCTATGTGTTTCAGGACCTCGAGAACCAGATCGTGTGCGAAACCGTGTGGCACGAGATGGCGTTTGGCCTGGAAAACTTAGGTATGTCGCGCGACGAGATACGCCGGCGTGTTGCCGAGACTAGCTATTTCTTTGGGTTGGAGGATTGGCTCCACCGCGATACCGATACGCTTTCGGGTGGTCGCAAGCAGCTGTTGTCGCTGGCGGCCGTCCTGGCGTTTCGCCCGCGCGTACTACTGCTCGACGAGCCCACGTCCCAACTGGATCCCGTTGCCGAGAAGAGTTTTCTGCATGCGCTGTTTCGCGTGAATCGCGAGTTGGGCTGCACGGTGGTCGTGGCAACGCATCAGCCGCGCCCGATGCTCGAATATGCGACGTGTGCGTATCGGATTGAGGGCGGGCGCGTGTGCGAGGTGGCTGACATTGCCTCCCTGGGGCACCGTGAAGAGCTGTTTTCTGGCGAGGCGCCAGGGCGCGGCGCCTCGCGGCGTGCAAAAAACGGAGTTTTCAGCAGCGCCGGTGGATGTCGAATACTCCCAAAAATGCACGCTGGGTCGGCTACCACCCTGGCAGGGAGCTGGTTTCGCTACGATCGCGCGTCCGGCTGGGTGCTGCGCGGACTCGATGCGGCGTTCTCGGCTGGCGCAGTGCATGCGGTTGTTGGCGGCAACGGCTGCGGCAAGTCGACAATGCTTTCGGTGCTAGCCAAGACGGTCAAGTTGCAGCGTGGGCATATGGAGCGCGGGGCGGCCTCGGCGGCACTGCTGCCTCAGAATCCCAAGGCGTTGCTGGTTGCCGAGACGGTGCGCGACGAGCTGATGGAATGGGCTTCGACCTGCGGATATGACGAGGCTGCGGCGCGGGAGCGCGCGGCGAGCCTGGGGCTGTCGGGCCTGGATGGGCGCCACCCGTACGATCTTTCGGGCGGACAGCGTCAACTGCTTGCATTGGCAAAACTGCTGCTGATTGGCCCCGAACTGCTATTGCTCGATGAGCCCACCAAGGGCTTGGACGTGGCTAGCCGTCGCATCATCGCCCGCGCCTTGCGTGACCATGCGGAGGCTGGCGGTACCGTCATCATGGCCACGCACGATCTGGATTTTGCCGAGCAGGTTGCCGATGACATTGCCATGATGTTTGACGGTGAGATTGC
>CABUZE010000134.1 GCA_902495955.1 uncultured Collinsella sp.
CAAGGAGTATAAGGGGAACACAGAGAACGGAAGGGGGCGCGTGGGGGAATCAACAGCCCCGAAGAGAAGTTCACCACTTGAGGGGCAGAAAACAACGGCCATTGAACATTCAGGGCCGACGCTCAACACTTCGGCTCGACACTTCGCTTTGGAAAGGGCCCTGCGCGATGGTGCAGCCCTCCATCTCGCAGCACAGGTCGCCGAAGGTCGCGAGGATGCGCTCCTTCTGTTCCGTGGGCGAGACGGCTCGGTGGGCAAGGTCCTCTCAAAAGGGGTCGTCCGACGCCGCAAGACCTCGATGACCGACTACCGCCTCGAGCAAGTGGCGGATTACCTCTGCACTATCGAACTTGCCTTGGTCAAGTGCGAGGCCAAGGAGAACGGTGAGACGTACAACAAGTTCTTCGGAGGTATAGGCTCTTTCAAGAGGAACTGGCTCAAGCAAGCCCGCAGCAAGCGGATATAGCTGGCCTCGCGGTTTCGCAAGGAACGGTCAGCTCTCCCCTGGCGAGGAACTCCCGACGACGTGCTTCGAGCAGCGGAAGCTGAAGCGCAGGCAGAAGCAGCTCGGGCAATGATCGGTGCCGACATGGGCCCAGACGTGAACAGTGCTACGTCCCCTGTCCACGGGGCGCGAAACCATAAAGGTTGTCCAGCGGTTGCCAAACGAAAAGCCCCTGACCTGTTTGTGCAGGTCAGGGGCTCGGAAACGCTAGATATCAACTATTCCCACTCAATCGTCGCGGGCGGCTTGGACGTGATGTCGTAGCACACGCGGTTGGCGCCGGGAACCTCGGCAACGATGCGGCCGGAGATGCGGGCCAGTACGTCGTAGGGCAGCTTGGCCCAGTCGGCGGTCATGGCATCGCTGGACTCGACGGCACGCAGGATGATCGGGCGCTGGTAGGTACGCTCGTCACCCATGACGCCGACGGACTTAATGTCGGGCAGGACCGCAAAGTACTGCCAGCAACTGTGCTCGGAGTTGCGCTCGCCGGTCTGCTCAAACAGACGCTGGTTGTAGGCGTCGAGCTCCTCGCGCACGATGGCGTCGGCGTTCTTGAGGATCTCGAGCTTCTCCTTATCGACCGCACCGATGATGCGGATGGCCAGACCCGGGCCCGGGAAGGGCTGACGGAACACGATGTAACCCGGCAGGCCCAGCGCCAGGCCAAGCGCGCGGACCTCGTCCTTAAAGAAGTGGTCGAGCGGCTCGATGAGGTCGAAGTGCACGCCCTCGGGGAACGGGATCAGATTGTGATGGCTCTTGATGGTGGCCGTCTTGCCACCCGTCTTGCGAGCGCCGGACTCGATGATGTCGGGGTAGATGGTGCCCTGAGCCAGGTACTTGACCGGCTTGCCATCGGTCTCGAGCTGCTGCGCCACGGCGAAGAACTCTTTCCAGAACTGCGTACCGATGATGCGACGCTTCTCCTCGGGCTCGGTCACGCCGGCCAGAAGCTCGGCATAGCGGTCCTCGGCGTGGACGTGGATAAAGTCGACGTCAAACTGCTTGGTGAAGACCTCCTCCACCTGCTCGGGCTCGCCCTTACGCAGCAGGCCGCGGTTGAGGCACTCGCACGTCATCTGCTTGCCCACGGCGCGGGCGCCCAGCGCGGCCACGACGGAGGAGTCGACGCCACCGGACAGGGCCAGAATCACGCGGTCGTCGCCGACCTTCTCGCGGAACTCGGCCGTCATGGTCTCGACCAGGTTGTCCATGCTCCAGTTGGGCTCCAGGCCGCAGATCTCAAACAGGAAGTTGCTCAGCAGCTGCTGACCGTACTCGGAGTGCTTGACCTCGGGGTGGAACTGCGTGGTGAAAATCTTGCGCTCGACGCACTCCATGGCGGCAACCGGGCACACGTCGGTGCTGGCGGTAACGGTAAAGCCCTCGGGCACCTCGGAAACGGCGTCGCGGTGGCTCATCCACACGGTCTGCTCCATGGGCGTAGAGTTAAAGAGCTTGGCACCAGCCGTGCGCGTGATGGTGGCGCGGCCATACTCGCCCACCTCAGAGTGGCCGACCTTGCCGCCGAGCGTCACGGCCGTGATCTGATGGCCGTAGCAAAAGCCCAGGACGGGAAGGCCCAGGTCAAAGATGGCAGGATCGATGGACGGAGCGTCCTCGGCATACACAGAAGCCGGGCCGCCGGAAAGGATGAGCGCAGAGGCGTTCATCTCGCGAATCTCGTCGGCCGAGATGTCGCAGGGGACAATCTCGGAATACACGTTGAGGTCGCGGACGCGACGGGCAATGAGCTGACCGTACTGCGCACCAAAGTCGAGTACGAGGACCTTTGCGGAAGCCTTTTGATCCATGGTTCCCCCTCTTGTTGGCGGGGAGCCGGTGCCCACCCGCGCGAATAAACGAGAATAACTTTCATAGTGTACACGTTATATGGGGTTTCTCGTCCCTCGCAGCCATCAGCGCACGGCAAACGCACGACCTGGGTCCCTATTTGACGGCAATTGAAGTGTTACCAAACGTTACAGATGATGTAATACGTTTGAACATTGGACGCCCTGTGCCACAATACTGCCGAACGACTCCGCCTCTGCGGCGGCAAATACGATAGGAATACCAGCATGAAGCGCATCCTTCTCATCGCCACGGGCGGCACCATCGCATCGACCGAGGACGGCAACGGCCTCTCCCCCGCCCTGACCGGTGAGGAGCTCGCCCAGAGCGTCCCCGAGATCTCGGGCCTCTGCGAGCTCAACGTCGTGCAGCCCATGAACATCGACAGCACCAATATGCGCCCGAGCGACTGGATGCGTATCCGCGACGTCATCGTCGAGGGTTATGCCGACCGCGACGGCTTCGTGATTCTGCACGGCACCGACACCATGAGCTACACCGCAGCAGCGCTTTCTTACCTGATTCAGGACAGCCCCAAGCCCATCGTGCTCACCGGCTCGCAAAAGCCCATGGGCAACCCCTTTACTGACGCCAAGCTCAACCTGTATCAGAGCCTGCTCTATGCGCTCGACGAGCATTCGCACGATGTGTCGATTGTGTTTGGCGGCGTCGCCATTGCCGGCACGCGCGCCCGCAAGCAGCGCACCATGAGCTTTAACGCGTTCATCAGCGTCAACTATCCGCCCATTGCCTACATCCGCAACGACCGCATCGTGCGCAACGGGCTTCACGGCACTCGTCAGGGCGAAAACCCGGTGCGTTTCTACGACAGCATCGACCCGCGCGTATTTGTACTCAAGCTTACGCCCGGCGTGAACCCGGGCATCCTCGACGCCCTTGCCGATAGCTACGACGCCGTGATTTTGGAGACCTTTGGCATTGGCGGTATCCCCGAGTTTGGTGAGTCAGGCGAGTCGTTCCAAGAGGCTATTTTCCGCTGGGTCGATTCGGGCCGCACTGTCGTTATGACCACGCAGGTCCCCGAAGAGGGCCTCGATCTGGGCGTTTATGAGGTCGGCCGTGCTTACGCCGATCATCCGGGTATTCTGCGCGGCGACGACATGACCACCGAGACGCTCGTGGCCAAGACCATGTGGGCACTCGGCCAGTCACGTGATGCCGCCGAGA
>CABUZE010000135.1 GCA_902495955.1 uncultured Collinsella sp.
AGTTTTTCCGAAATTGTCCTTGCATCGGCGGGGGAGTTCCCGTATAGTTCTTCTTCGCACGGGGGCGTAGCTCAGCTGGGAGAGCGCTTGACTGGCAGTCAAGAGGTCAGGGGTTCGATCCCCCTCGTCTCCACCCGAGCATTGAATGAGGCTCCAACGCAAGTTGGGGCCTTTTTTCATATAGGCACACAAGGTCAAAGGCGGCACCATGATCCTCCTGGTCGACAAGATCGAAAAAAGCTTCGGCGCGCGCGTCCTCTTTAGCGGCGCGTCCTTCCAGATCAACCCCGGCGAGCGCTTCGCGCTCGTGGGCCCCAACGGCGCCGGCAAAACCACCATGCTCAAGATCATCATGGGCATCGACAGCCCCGATGCCGGCCAGGTCCAGTACGCCAAGGACTGCCAGGTAGGCTATCTCGAGCAGGAAACTAACCTGGAGCAAAAGGACACCACCATTCTTGCCGAGGTCATGGCCGCCGCCAAGGAAATCCGCCGCATGGGCGAGCGCGCCAACGAGCTGCAGGCCCAGATCACCGAGCTCTCCGAGCAGGGCAAGGACGTCGATGCACTCCTTAACGAATACGGCCAGGTCCAGGATCGCTTTGAACATCTGGGCGGCTACGAGCTCGAGAGCAACGCCCGCAAGATCCTGTCCGGCCTCGGCTTTAAGGTCACCGACTTTGAGCGCCCGTGCTCCGAGTTTTCGGGCGGCTGGCAGATGCGCATCGCGCTCGCCAAGCTCTTTCTGCGTCACCCCGACCTGCTGCTTCTGGACGAGCCCACCAACCACCTGGACCTCGAAAGCGTCCAGTGGCTGCGCGGCTTTATCGCGAACTACGACGGCGCCGTCCTCATCGTCAGCCACGACCGCGCCTTCATGGACGCCTGCGTCGACCACGTCGCCGCCCTCGAAAACCGCCGCGTGACCACCTACACCGGCAACTACAGCAGCTACCTTAAGCAGCGCGAGGACAACCTGGAGCAGATGCGCGCCAAGCGTGCTGCCCAGGAGCGCGACATCGCCCACATGCAGGTCTTCGTCGACAAGTTCCGCTACAAGCCCACCAAGGCAGCCCAGGCCCAGGAGCGCATCCGCAAGATCGAGCAGATCAAAAAGGAGCTCGTCATCCTGCCCGAAGGCCACAAGCACATCGACTTTAAGTTCCCCGATCCGCCGCGCTCCGGCGACATGGTCGTGGGCCTGGAGGGCGTTTCCAAGTCCTACGGCGACAAGCACATCTACAGCGACATCGACCTCAAACTCTACCGCGGTGAGCATGTGGCGCTCGTCGGCCCCAACGGCGCCGGTAAGTCCACCCTCATGAAGATCATCGCCGGCCTGGAGCCGCCCACTACCGGCACGTGCGACCTGGGCACCAACGTGGGCGTGGCCTATTACGCCCAGCACGCGCTCGAGGGCATGACCGAGTCCAACACCGTCCTGCAAGAGATTGACACCGTTACGCCCAAGTGGACCGTGCCGCAGCAGCGCAGCCTGTTGGGCGCCTTCCTGTTTAGCGACAACGATTCTATCGAAAAGCAGGTACGCGTCCTCTCCGGTGGCGAAAAGGCCCGTCTGGCCCTAGCCAAGATGCTCGTAGCGCCCGAGGCACTCCTGTGCCTGGACGAGCCCACCAACCACCTGGACATCGACTCGGTGGATATGCTCGAGAACGCCCTGCAAAACTTCCCCGGCACCATCGTGCTGATCAGCCACGACGAGCACCTGGTGCGCGCCGTGGCCAACCGCGTCATCGACATCCGCGACGGCAAGGTCACGGTCTACGACGGCGATTACGACTACTACCTCAACAAGCGCGAGGACCTCGCAGCCCGCGCCGCCGCCGAAGCGGCAGGGGAGAGCGCACCTGCCGCGGTCAAGTCCACCAAGGTCAGCGCCGCTCAGGCCGACACCCCCGCTGCGGCCCCCAAGCCTGCCGAGGGCAAAAAGACCAAGGAGCAAAAGCGCGCCGAGGCCCAGGCCCGCGCTGCGCTCAACAAAAAGCTCAAGGGCGTGCGCAACCAGCTCAAGAAGATCGAGGCCGAGCTCGACAAAAAGCGCGCCCGCTATGACGAGCTTATGGAATTGATGGCCAGCGAAGAGCTTTATGCCGATCAGGATAAGTTCAACGCCGCGCTGGGGGAATATAACGGCCTTAAGCAAGAGCTACCCAAGCTCGAGGACGAATGGCTCGAGCTTTCCACCCAGATCGAAGAGGAGACCGCGCGTGAACTCTCGTAAGGCCGCTGCCGTGGCGATGAGCATCATCGCCATCGCCTGTCGCATCTGCGGCATCTTTATGAGCGCGATGACCGTGCTGCTGTGTTTTAGCGGCCTCACCGCCAAGCTGCAGATCGTGGGCTTTGTCGTTGAGCTTTCGCGCGCGCTGCCGAGCGCTATCGCCGGCTACGGCGTCATCACCTCGCCCTTTGGTGGCGTGTTCCGTCTGGATTACGCCATCGTTGCCGTCATCCTTTTTGTGGCCGACTACCTGCTCACGCGCGCCTCGCGCCGTGTCCGCTAGGGGAGTGCCATGTCCAGCAGCTACCTCATGAACCTGCTTGCCAGCGCCGTTGCCGTCATCCTGGGCATCGTGATCCACGAGAGCGCGCACGCCGCCGCGGCCTGGGCACTCGGCGATAAGACGGCCCGTTCGCGCGGCCGCGTCTCGCTCAACCCGCTCAACCATATCGACCCGTTCGGTACCGTCCTCCTGCCGCTGCTGATGCTCGCCGCCGGAGGCCCGGTGTTCGCCTTCGCCAAACCCGTACCCGTCTACCTCAACAACCTCAAGCACCCCAAGCGCGACGAGGTCCTGGTGAGCGTGGCCGGCCCCGCATCGAACATCGCCCTCGCGTGCCTCGCGGCCGCCCTCATGCACGCAACGTACGGCAACCTCTACACCAGCATGTCCTTTGCCGTAGCGTCACAGATCATGAACTTCGGCGCCACGTTTATCGTGGTCAACCTGTCGCTCGCGTTCTTTAACCTCATCCCGATTCCGCCGCTTGATGGCTCGTCGATCATCGTGCCCTTCCTCAAGGGCAAGGCGCTCAACAACTATTACCGCCTGCAGCAATACGCTATGCCCATACTCATCCTGGTTCTATACCTGCTGCCTATGTGGACCGGCATCGATGTAATCGGCCGCTATTTCGACGTTACCGTGTATCCGCTTGCTGAGCAGCTGCTCAACTTCGCAATCGCCGGCATCTAAGGTAAACTTACAGGTCGACCGTGCAAAGCGGTCGTAACATGCACCCAAACCGCGCCGCGAAGGCGCCGTCAAAGGAGGTCGAATATGTCGTATCGCGTGTCGACGCAGGTCTACAGCGGACCGTTCGACCTGCTGCTGCAGCTGGTAACCCGCCAAAAAGTTGATATCGGCGCCATCTCCATCAGCGAGGTAGCCGAGCAATACCTTGCCGAGGCCGAGCGCATCGAAGCACTGGACCTGGACGTGGCGAGCGACTTTTTGCTGGTCGCGGCAACCCTTTTGGACATCAAGGCCGCCTCTCTGGTGCCGCAGGAGGCCCC
>CABUZE010000136.1 GCA_902495955.1 uncultured Collinsella sp.
CCAGGATGGCACCGGCGAGGAAGGTCGAGTACGTCGCCACGCCCGAGGCGCCCTGGGCTCCCTTGATGATGGCGGTGCCGTCCTCGAGCAGGTGCAGGTCGTCGATCGTAGAGTTGCCCGTGATGTTAAAGATCACGTGCAGGCCGCGCGAGTCGACACCCACGATAAGGCAAGTGACGATCTCTTTGATGATCTCGCCAAAAGCCAGGGTCACGATAGCCAGATAGTCGCCGCTCAGGCGCAGGACCGGGATACCAATCAAGAAGCCCAGGATAGCAGCAGCGATGGCGCCGACCACGATGCTGATGATCAGACGCACCGGATCGGAGGGAACGGCGCTCTCGAGGGCGACCGCGGTGACGATGCCCGTGTAGGCGCCGACGCTCATAAAGCCCGCGTGGCCCAGCGACAGGTCGCCCGCGATGCCGACGACGAGGTTAAGGGAGATGGCCATGACGATATAGGCCGTGATGGGAACCAGCTGACCGGCGATCATGCGCGGAATCATGTGGTTAGACTGCATAAAGAACACGATGGCGAACGCCACAAGGCACATGGCGTACGTAACAAAGTCGTGACGCGTCTGCTTGTCTTTAAGAAACTTCATACCGCTCACCTACACCTTCTCGGGGACGTACTTGCCCAAGAGGCCGGCAGGCTTGACGAGCAGGACGATGATCAGAACACCAAAGACGATGGAGTTGGCAAGACTCGTGGAAATGTAGGCCTGCGCCATCGCCTCGATGATGCCGATGAGAATGCCACCGACAAAGGCGCCGGGGATGGAACCGATGCCACCGAAGACGGCGGCGTCGAAGGCCTTGATGCCAGGCATGGCACCCGTGGTGGGCTGCAGCACCGGCGAGTAGGAGCACAGGAGCACACCGGCAATGGCGGCAAGGGCAGAGCCGATGGCGAACGTCATCGAGATGGTGCGGTTGACGTTGATGCCCATGAGCTGAGCGGCGGCCTTGTCCTCGGACACGGCGCGCATGGCTTTGCCCATCTTGGTCTTACCTGTAAAGAACATCAGGCCGGCCATGATGACCAGGCAGGCGACGATGGTGACGAGCGAGACGGCGCTTACGTTGAACTTGGCCAAGAACTCCGGCACCTGGAAGGTGACGAGCGAAGTGAAGTTCTTGGGCGTGGCGCCCCACAGAAGCTGCGCGGCATTCTGCAGGAAGTAGGACACGCCGATAGCCGTGATCAGAACGGCCAGCGGGCCCGCCTGACGCAGCGGCTTGTATGCCAGACCCTCGATGAGAACACCGAGAACGGTACAGACCACACAAGAGAGAACTACAGATGCCCAGCCCGGGAGGCCGAGATACGACGTGGCACAGAACGAGACATAGGCACCGACCATGATGACGTCGCCGTGAGCGAAGTTCAGCATCTTGGCGATACCGTAGACCATGGTGTAGCCCAACGCGATGATGGCGTAGACGCTGCCCATGGACAGGCCGTTGACCAGGTATTGGATAAAGACCGTCATGTTCCACATCCCCCTTTCGAATAGGTTTCCAGTTGATGTATGAAACAGGGACGTTACATCGTCCCTAGATACCAAGCAAGCAGGGAAGGCCAAAACCTCCCCTGCTTGGGATCAAAACCGCTCTATGTAAGGCGGCCAATTAGGCCTGTACGTACTTGCCGTCGGTGATGACGTAAGCCGTGGGCTCCTTCTGGACCTGGCCCTTATCGTTCCAGGTGAGCTTGCCGGTCAGACCGTCAACGGTAATCTTGAGCATAGCCTTGGACAGCTTCTCGGCGGCCTCGGTCGGGTCGGCGTCGACACCAAGACCGGCCTCCTTGACGGCCTCGGCCACCGCGTGCACGCCGTCGTAGGCGTCGGCGGCAAACTGGTCGGGGGTATCGCCGTACTTATCCTTGTAAGCGTTAACGAAGTCGGCGTTCTTCTCGTCGTCGGCGGAGAACGGGGTCATGAGCAGCAGACCCTCGGCAAGAGAGGTATCGAAGCCCTCAACGCCCAGGATGCCGTCCATGCCGTCGCAGCCCATCATCTTGACGTCGTAGCCCATGTCCTTGGCGTTCTTGAGCAGGACGGACGCCGGCGTGTAGTAGATCGGCGCAAAGATCATGGTGGCGCCGGCCTGCTTGGCCTTAGTCAGCTGGTTGGTAAAGCTCGTGGCGGAGTCGTCCTTAAAGGTCTCCTCGTCAACAATCTCGAGCTTGGACTCAGCGGCCTGGGCCTTAAAGGAATCTGCGATGCCCGAAGAATAGGCGTCGCCGGAGTTATAGAACAGCACGAACTTCTCGTCCGGATACTTCTGGGCCAGGAACTTGGCAGCGTTGACACCCTGGTTGGGGTCGGTGAAGCAAACCTGGAAGACGCAATCCTTGCCGTCGGTAACGTCCTCGGAGGACGCGGACGGGGTGATCATGAACGTCTTGGGGTCGTTACCGCACTCGGCGGCAACGGCAACCGACGCACCCGTGGTGGTCGGGCCGACCAGGGCCTGCATGCCCCAGTCGAGCAGGGTGTTGAAGGCGTTGACGGCCTTCTCGCCGTCGGCCTGGTCATCCTCGGCCTTGCTGGCAAGCGGCAGCTCCTTGGTCGAGAAATCCTTACAGCCAAGCTCGACACCCTGGGTAACGGACTTGCCGTAGGACGCGTTGGCGCCGGTCAGCGGGCCGATGGTGCCGATCTTAAACGAAGCGTCGCCCGAAGCGGAACCGCTGTCGCCGCCGTTGGAGGAGCAGCCAGCTAGAATGGACATCGCCCCCAGACCTGCTGCGCTCGCGATAACGCTCCTGCGATTCATAACAGGGTTCAATGACTTACCGGTGAGGCTCGACATGCGGCTCTCCTCTCAAATCTCGTCGGGTTTCGGTTACCCGACAGGCCATCCTTCGCCGTGTTCGGCGTTCGCAAAATAGTAGACGCTTTAGTTGAGAAAAGTGGCGATTATTTCAACTTTTCTTTTGTTTTGCCCATTTATCCATAATTCTGCGTATTCCTGTCGGTATATGCAGTTTAGCCACTTTATTGTGTGAAAGTAATGTTTCCGTTCTGTTACAGGCGTCCTTGCCCTGAATAAAACGGCCCCACCGGTGTCGTTATATGCACTTAGGCGGCGATGTACTTGCCATCCTGAATCACATAGGCCGTAGCGGGCTTTTCGACTTGGCCCTCGTCGTTCCACGTGAGCTCGCCCGTCAGGCCCTCAATCTTGATCTTGCGCATGGCACGGGCAAGATCGTCGGCAATGTCAGCACCATCGGCCGTAATATCGATGCCCGCCTTGTCGATGGCCTCGGCGATGGCGTGGACACAATCGTAGGCGTCGGCGGCAAACTGGTTAGGCGTCTCGTCGTAGGCATCCTTATAGGCCTTGACGAAGTCGGCGTTCTTCTCATCGTCGGCAGAGAACGGGGTCATGAGCAGTACCCCCTCGGCAAGAGAGGTATCGAAGCCTTCCACAGAGAGCAAGCCATCCATGCCGTCGGTACCCATGAGCGTCATGTCGTAGCCCATGTCCTTGGCGTTCTTGAGCAAAACGGAC
>CABUZE010000137.1 GCA_902495955.1 uncultured Collinsella sp.
GAAGATACGGCGTCTGGTACATGGGGTTCAGCAAGAAGAACGCGCCGCCCTCGCAACGGTTGGCGAACTCACGCAGCGCGCGCGTCGCCGGGCGCATCTTGTTTGTTTTGAACAGCAGAATCGTGCGGGCGAGCAGGTACCAGGGGGAGTTCTCGAGTGCGTCTGCCCCCATCTGCTCCTCGAGCTGATGGGCCAGGGCAAAAAAACCGTCCTGGTCTTCCAAGCGGGCGAGGGCAAGCAACACGGTGCCGGCGGCCCGGGTGGGATAGCCCTCCGCCTTAAGGACACGGCGAGAATAGTTGGCGGCGGCGCGGTAACGAGCGCTCGCCATACACAGCTGCGAGATGGCCTCGAGCGTGTGGAGCCACCCGATTAGAGCCGGCTCGCTCACGGTAAGGTCTGCTGCGGTGATACCGTCGGCCAAAACATTATTGGCCCAGTAGTGCGGAGCCTCCATATCAAAACCGGGCACGCTCTGTTGCAGGTAGTCGGCCGTGCTCGCCTCGAGCTTCATCAGGTCGCCCAGGCAGGCATCGACGGGCGTGTCCGCCAGGATGATGGCGAGCAACTGCGCATCGACGGCAAGTGCATCGACGCGGACGATCTTGAGCAGCTCATCGCGCATATCGTCGAACAGACGGTTGCGCGTCTGCTCAAACTCCTCGTCGCTGCCCATGTCCTCGATGCGGCGAAGCTCGTCAAGCAAATGACGATGAACGCCGGCATAGGACAGCAGCGCTTGGGCATGCTCGGTCTGCGCATACTTGTGGGGGTTTGCGCTGATGTCGTTATGGACAAGCTCGCGTGCTGCATCGGTGAGTTCGGGGTGCGACGCCAGATAGGTGCGCTCCAGATAGGCGGGGATGTAGACGCTCGGATCCATTAGAGGTCTCCTCCCTTAAACGGCAATCCCTGTTCGGCCGCGCGCAGGATTCGTTCGTCGATCTGAGAGCGCACGATGTCGTTGGTGGCGACCCAGGCGGCAAAGCTGGCGTTGTCGGGCGCGCCTAGGCCCTCCTGCAGCACCGGCGTCGCCTCGGACAGGGCAAGGACAAGCTCATCGGTGGAGCCCGGACCTACGTTGACGCGGGCATAGATGCCATCGGGAAACTCGGTTTGGAAGTAGAGTGCTTCGGCTGCGTGCGGGCATGAGCGCACCAGGATGCGCAGGTAGTGCTCGGCGCCCTCGTAATCCAGTTCGCGCCAGGCTGCGCTCATCAGTGCGATGAGCGTCCACGGGTCCAAGTCGCGCTCTGCGTCCTTGGGACGGCGGCGCAGCGGCGTGTTGGCAAGATAGGGTACGGAGTGGGCGGAACGAAAACGCTTGAGCTCCTCGGCAGGGTATTCGAGCTTTGCCATGGCAAGCATCGCGGTATGGCGGACGCCAGCGGGGTCGTTGGGCGCAAAGTCCAGGCTGCGATTCGCGGCATCCAGCGACATGCGGTAGCGGCCGCTAATGAGCGCGCGCGATGCCAAGGCGGCAAGCCAGCGCAGGTAGGGACGGCGGGTCAGGTCGCCTGCGGCCTCACGCTCGTAGGGGTCCTGTGCCGAGGCAATCTTGAGCGCCAGGTCGTGCTCCACCTCGTCGCACTTGGACACCAGATACTGTACGTATTCCTCGTTGGATTCGGCGGTGAGCGCCGTCAGCATGCGCTGGGCATCCCAGTTGGCCGGATCGAGCGCGGCTGCCTCGCGGAGCATGTTCTCGGCGGCTGCCTCTTCCTGCTCGGCTTGGGCATCGTCGGGGATAAAGGGAATGCGGTAGTCGACGGCCTCGACCACCTTGGCGATCAGATGCCCGGCGCGGTCGCGGTCGTGCACGATGAGCGGCGCGGGGTTACGGGTGAATTGTTCCATCAGACGCTCGACGGCGGGGCCGTCAGTGAGCGGGATATTGTCGCGGCGCAAGGCCTCAAGAACGAGGCGATGGCAATCCTCTTGAATGGGATCGAATGCCATGGGGCCTCCTTTGCTGCGGTTAGGGTTCAAATGTCTCTATATAAAGTTCTAGTTTACCCGCATGTGGCACACCGGGGGTGCCGCGCTTGGACTTGCACCTTTGCACCACGAAGACGGATGTCGCACAAATGTCGGCACCTCGGTTGCGCGGGTGGTATCACAGTGCCGTAAACGGTCGATTTTTGGCGGCGAACGGGGCACATTTTGGAGGGGCACAGTCCTGCCCGGGATATGTGGTTAACCCTGATAAAACGTTTGCCCAGCTTGGGAGTATGAATGCCCCACAAGGGTCTTCAGGGATAGAAAAAACGTTTCATCATTATCGGCTTTAGGTGAATAACTGACCAACCAGAACGGTAAAATAGTGTTTGTCTGAGCGTTGAGACGTTCAGACATCGCGCATTGTCATCGCCGGCAACGCGCAAAACGGTCCTAACGGAGCCAATCGGGTGCTCCGTTATATACGCAAGTCTAAGAGGGGCGTGTTTAGGAGGCACAGTATGGGACGTTTTACCAATCCTCGCGATCTGTACTTTGGTGAGGGCGCTCGCCACGAGGTGAAGAACCTCAAGGGCAAGAAGGCCATCATCGTTTCTGGCGGCAGCTCTATGCGCCGCGGCGGGTTCCTGCAGGACGTTGAGGCCGACCTTAAGGAAGGCGGTTTCGAGGTCAAGCTGTTCGAGGGCGTCGAGTCCGATCCGTCCATCGAGACGGTCATGAAGGGCGCCGAGGCCATGCGCGAGTTCGAGCCCGACTGGATTATCGCCATCGGCGGCGGCTCGCCCATCGATGCCGCTAAGGCCATGTGGGTCTTCTACGAGTATCCCGAGGAGTCCTTCGATAACATCATCCAGCCGTTCAGCTTCCCCGAGCTGCGTCAGAAGGCTCACTTCTGCGCCATCTCCTCTACCTCCGGTACCGCTACCGAGGTCACTGCCTTCTCCGTCATCACCGACTACGCCAAGGGCATCAAGTACCCGCTGGCCGACTTCAACATCACCCCTGATGTCGCCATCGTCGACCCCGAGCTCACCTACACCATGCCCGCCAAGCTGTGCGCTCACACCGGCATGGACGCTCTGACCCACTGCATGGAGGCCTACGTTTCCACCTGCGCCTCTATGTTCACCGACGCCAACGCTCTGCACGGCATCCGCGAGATCGTCGAGTGGCTGCCCAAGTCCTATGCTGGCGACCATGAGGCCCGTCAGCACATGCACGAGGCTCAGTGCATCGCCGGTATCGCCTTCTCCTCGGGCCTGCTGGGCATCGTTCACTCCATGGCTCACAAGACCGGTGCTGCCTTCGAGAACGGTCACATCATCCACGGTGCTGCTAACGCCATGTACCTGGGCAAGGTCATCCAGTGGAACTCCAAGGACCCGCGTGCTGCCGAGCGTTATGCTTACGTGGCCAAGGAGATCCTGCACCTTCCCGGCGAGACCAACGAGGAGCTCATCGCTGCGCTCGTCCAGAAGATTCGCGACCTCAACGACCAGCTCAACATTCCGCAGTCCATCAAGGATTACGCGAATGGTGGCGTGAAGGTCGAC
>CABUZE010000138.1 GCA_902495955.1 uncultured Collinsella sp.
TTCTTTTGAGCTGGCAGCCTGCTAGGATGTAGAACGGACTTTGGCTATATAAGGAGTATCCGACGTGTCTATGCGTACCGATGATTTTGACTACAACCTTCCTGAGGAACTGATTGCCCAGGCTCCTGCCGAGCCGCGCGACTCCTGCCGCCTGCTGGTGGTGGATCGCAAGGGCTCCCAGGCGGGAACGCCGCTGGAGCACGGCGGTACCGTTGAGCACCGCATCTTCCGCGACATCATCGACTATATCGAGCCTGGCGATGTGCTCGTCATCAACAAGACGCGCGTGATGCCGGCCCGCCTGATCGGTCGCAAGGAGGGCTCGGGCGGCGTGGTCGAGACGCTGCTGCTCAAGCGCCGCGAAGATGTTGACCCGCTGGGCCACGTTTGGGAGTGCCTGGTCAAGCCGGGTAAGCGCCTGAAGCCCGGTGCTCAGATTGAGTATCGCGCCGGTGGCGCCCATGCGCCCGAGGGGGCTCCCGTGGTGCTGACGGCCGAGGTCATCGACTTTGTCACCGATAGCCGCGGCGGCCGCCTGGTGCGTTTTGAGCCGGCCGGTTGCAATGCCGCCGGCGAGCCGCGCACGTTCGACGAGGCCATCCATGCTGCCGGCCACGTGCCGCTGCCGCCCTACATTACCGATTACGAGGGCGATCCCGAGAAGTACCAGACCGTCTACGCCATGAAGGAGGAGCACTCGGCTGCAGCTCCCACGGCGGGTCTGCACTTTACTCCCGAGCTCATGGCCGCTATCGAGGCCAAGGGTGCGAAGTTTGCCGCCGTCGAGCTCGAGGTGGGCATCGATACCTTCCGCTTGGTGGAGGAGGACGACCCCACGCAGCACGTCATGCACACCGAGCGCTACCACGTGTCGCAGGAAGTTGTCGACGCCGTGCACAAGGCCAAGGTCGAGGGTCATCGTGTGATCGCCGTCGGCACCACCGCGGTGCGCTCGCTCGAGAGCGCGTTTGACGCGGACGCGCCGGTGTCCGATCCGGCTGTGACGGCGCGCTATTTTGAGGGCCGCGAGGACGGGGCCGACACGCTCGGCCGCGGCGACATCGTGGTGCGCGAGAACGCGACAACGCAGCTCTACCTCATGCCCGGCTCGACCTATCACGTGGTCGACGCGCTGATCACGAACTTCCACGTGCCGCGCTCCACGCTCATGATGCTCGTGAGCGCGCTTGCCACCCGCGACCAGATCATGGATGCCTACGCCGCCGCCATCGAGGAGCGCTACCGCTTCTTCAGCTTTGGCGACGCCATGCTCATTTGTTAGTTACGCGGTTCTACGAACCGCGTAACGGCTCGACGCTGCGCGGGCCGCATTTGGACAATCTGACGTTCAATCGTCGGGCATGACCAGAAGGTCAATGCCCTCCTCTTTCACGTCACCTTGCTCGCTTAGGGGCGTCTTCGCTGTCCGCGCCAAAACATCGGCGTTGCCGTGGTTGTTGCTGTAGTCATTGGGGACGTTCTTGAATGACTAGTCGTTTAAGAACGTCCCCAACGACTACCTTGCATCAATCTAATAAGTTGCGGTGAGATAGTTCTTGAATTGGCCTTTTTGAGGGCTAAACAGGAACTATCTCACCGCAACTGCGTTGGGGTGTTTTTGGCAACTGGTTTACTAGCTCGCGAATAGCCAGACCAGGATGATCACCAGGATTGCGGCGATGATGCAGGCGATGGCTCCGGTGAATTTGACGCGTGAGTCGCGGGTTCGCTTGCGCACGTCGTCTTCGTCGGCCTCGAGTTGGGCAACTTCGCGCTCGGTCTCGGTATGCTCGGCCTTGTCGCGTGCCAAGGACCCGGCAAGCGATTCGGTGATCTCGGGATGGTCATGCACCTCGGTCGCCTGCTCGATAATCGACTGCGCATGTGCGGCGTCCGCTTGGGCGTTGGCGATGGCCTGCTCTTGCTCGCGGCGTGCCTTGTCCTGCGTGGCGATCTTTTCGCGCAGCTCGCGCTGGCGCGTCGCGGCGGCAGTTTTTGCGGACTGCAGCTCGTCGCGCGCGGCATCTGCCTCAGCCGTTACGGCCTGGTGCGCGCGTTTAGCGTCGGCGATGGGGGCCTGTGCCTGCTCGACGGCCTGCTCGGCGGCGGCAAGTGAATGCTCAAGATCGGCAGTCACGCGCGGAATATCTTCCTCGGCCTTGCGGAGGGCGTCGGCAGCGTCGGAGATTTGCATAGACAACTCGTTGGTGCGTACGGTGTAATTGGCGGGATTTGCCGAAGGGTTGCGCTGCAGCTCGGCATACTCGCGACGCAAGGTCTCGAGCTGTGCGCGCGTAGCATCGGCAGTTTGTCGTGCGGCGGCGACACCGGCATCGCGCTCAGCCTTCACTTTGTCGCGGATACGCTTGGAATCCTCAAGGCGACGAACGAGGCGGTTGCCGATCTCGCGCGAGCTCGCCTCGCGGGCTTCCACGGCGTCGAGTGCAGCCTTCAGGCGGAGCTCGGTCGCATCGTCCTCTGCCTTCATTTGCTCGAGCTGGCCCTTGAGCTCCGTCGCTTTGGCGGCATGGGCATCACGGTTAATTTCAGCTGCCGCAGCGGTCTTTTGTGCCGCGGCAATCGCCTGGCGTTGATCGGCGACAATCTGGTCGTACCGCCCCGCGATATCCTGCCGCGTCTCGAGTTCCTCTGCCTGGTCGGCGATGCGCTGCTCTAGCTCGGCTAAATGGGCGCGTGCATCGGCGAGTGCCTTCTTGGCGGCGTTCATCTCGCGCATGGCCGACGCGCCCTGGGCGATAAAAGTGCCCACGGCGTTAGCGGTATTTGAGACGGCGCTTCCCAGGTCGCGGTTCGTGGCGGGGGTGTGCGAGGTGGTCGGGTGTACGGCCTCGGCGGCATTCGTATCGGCAGTCTGCGGCGCGGCGATATTGCCGGTGCCGCCTTCGATCACGGAAAAGCCCGCTGCGTGCGGGTCGACCGCGTCGGCGCCGATCGTGGGGTGCTCGAGTTGCAGGAACGAGGGCATGGTGCTGCCCTGGTCGGCAACCGGGGTCTCGCCGGGCACAAACGTCGAGGCGGCCTCGGCGGCTTCCTCTTCCTCGGCGTCGACATCGGCATCGGCGACAGCGTCCTTCATCGCTTTGACGGCATCCATCATGGAGTCCATGACGGCGTCGAGCTCTTCTTCCGAAGACACCTCGATGGGGCCCGCTGCTTGCGGAGCGTTCTCGGCCTTGGGCTCAGTATCGTTCGGGTCCGGCTGCTCTAGCTGCTCTTCTTTGCCTTGATCTGCGGCAGCATTTGCGTCTGCGGCCTCGACTGCGGCGGCAGGAGCCTTCTCGACAGAGGCATCAATGCCGCCATCGCTGCTGGTAGAAGTATCGCAGTCGTCAATGGTGTCTGCGGAATCATCAATATGCTGTTGAGTCTGGGGGTCCAGCTCGTCTGTCATAGGCATGTGCTCCTCATCGTTGTTTGTCACCCTATGATAAAGTCTCGCGCCGACATCCCGCGCGCCGCAGCAAAGTTTCAA
>CABUZE010000139.1 GCA_902495955.1 uncultured Collinsella sp.
ACCCCGCTTGTGGGGGTAGCTAAAAAAGCCCCGTCCCAAATTAGCTACCCTGTTCCGCTGTAACTCGTGGTGAGGTCGTGAGCCTGTAAAAGGTGTGCGTGCGCTTGCCGTTCGTATCTGCTATCATTCCTAGTCTGTGCGCTCATGCGGGCGTGGCGGAATTGGTAGACGCGCCAGATTTAGGTTCTGGTGGGATTCCCGTGAAGGTTCGAGTCCTTTCGCCCGCACCAACGCACCTGCGTCGGCTCTCGCCGTCGCGACTCTTTATTGCATAAAGGTACCAGCACCTCAGATAAGCTGGGCAGTATGAGGAGGAACGTGTTGAACATCACCGCTTCTGACGTCAAGGACGCCAAGCTCACCGCTACGGTCACCATCCCGGCCGCCGACGTCGACGCCGCGATCAAGAAGGCCTACAAGGACACCGCCAAGAAGTACCGCTTCCCGGGCTTCCGTGCCGGTAAGGCTCCCCGTCCGGTCATCGACTCTGCTCTTGGCGCCGAGGCTACCCTCGCTCAGGCCACCAACGACCTGATCGCCGCCAACGAGCCCGTCGTCCTCAACGAGCTGGACATCGTCCCCACCAAGAGCGGTGACTACAAGGAGCTCGACCTCGCCAAGGATCACGAGGACTACACCTACACCGTCGAGTTCTCCCTGCGTCCTGCTGCCGAGCTCTCCTCCTTCGACGCCGTCGAGATCGAGATGCCCCCTGCGGAGGTCACCGAGTCCGAGATCAACAACCAGGTCGAGATGCTCCTCAACTACCGTGCCACCTTCGAGGACGTCGAGGGTCGCGCCGTCGAGGCCGAGGACTACGTCACCGTCGACCTCAAGGCCGTCGAGAACGCCGACAACTTCGCCGCCGAGGGCCGCATGCTCATCGCCGGTAGCGACAGCAACCCCGCCGAGTTCAACGAGGCCCTGATCGGCGCCAACGTTGACGACGTCAAGACCGTCACCTGGACCGACGAGGTCGAGGAGGGCGAGGAGGCCGAGACCCACACCGTCGAGGTTACCGTCAAGGGCATCAAGGTCCGCAACACCCCCGAGCTCACCGACGAGCTCGTCAAGTCCGACTTTGGCTTCGACAGCATCGACGCTATGCGCGACGCCATCAAGATCGAGATCGAGCAGGACAAGGCTTCCCGCCTGCCGGCCGAGAAGGAGAACCGTTGCGTCTCCGCTCTCGCCGAGCGTCTGCAGCTCGACGAGATGGACGCCGACTACGAGCAGTCCGTCTTTGAGGAGCTCGGCCAGAACTTCCTGTCCAACCTCGCTGCCCGCGGCATGACCCTGGACACCTGGCTGCCCGCTTCCGGCATGACCATGGAGCAGTTCATCGGCGACCTGCACCAGCAGGCCAACGACGTCGCCCGTGAGTCCCTGGCTCTCGACGCTCTCGCCCGTGAGCTCAAGATCGAGGTCACCGAGGACGACATTAACGCCGAGTTCGAGAAGGCCGGCGTCAAGGACGTCGAGGCTTCCAAGGCCGAGTTCATCGCCGATGGCCGCAGGCCTGCCGTTCGCGAGTCCATCCGTCGCTCCAAGGCCGTCGATCACCTGGTCGAGAACGCCAAGGTGACCGAGGTCGACGAGACCGCCAAGGACGCCGAGTAATTCTCGCCACCTTTCCCGCGAGCGCATGGATGCGCCCGTGATGGGGTAAAGTTATAAGCCGGTTATCCGGTTGCTTCGTACGGTGCCAGCCAATGCATAGCATGCGGGCACCGTACGTTTGTCTAGAACCACTATTGGTCCGTAAGAGAAATGGAGATGCGTATGATCGCTAAGTTCGATTCCGCCCTCGTGCCATACGTTATCGAGCAGACGCCGCGCGGCGAGCGCAGCTACGATATCTATTCGCGCCTGCTCAACGACCGCATCATCTTCTTGGGCGAGGAGATCAACTCCGTCAGCGCCAACCTGGTCGTTGCCCAGCTGCTGCATCTTGAGAGCCAGGATGCCGAGAAGGATATCTCGCTCTACATCAATTCGCCCGGTGGCGAGGTCTACTCCGGCCTGGCGATTCTGGACACCATGAACTTCATTAAGCCGCAGGTCTCCACCATCTGCGTCGGTATGGCCGCGTCTATGGCCGCCGTGCTGCTTTCGGCTGGCGCCAAGGGCAAGCGCTTCTGCCTGCCGCATTCCAAGGTTATGATTCACCAGCCCAGCGGCGGTGCCCAGGGCCAGCAGACCGAGATTGAGATTGTGGCCGAGGAGATCAAGAAGACTCGCCGTGAGCTCAACCAGATCCTGTCCGACGCCTCGGGCCAGCCCATCGAGAAGGTCCAGGCCGATACCGAGCGCGATAACTACTTGACCGCTGCCGAGGCCCTCGACTACGGCCTGATCGACCGTATCGTCACCTCGCGCGATCTTGCCGCGAAGGACGCCTAGGATGGCCGGTAACATGCAGGACAACTTTGACGAGAACGGCAACCCCATCCGCTGCTCCTTCTGCGGAAAAGAGCAGGGCCAGGTCCGTCGTCTCGTAAAGGGCCCGACCAACATCTTTATCTGTGACGAGTGCGTCGCCGCCTGTTCCGAGATCCTTGAGGAGTCGCTGGCTTCGGACTTTATGGACGCTGCCCGCAACGGCAATCTCCCGGGTTTCCTCAACGACCACGGCCAGGCTGCGTCCCAGCCCGCCGTTGACCCCGAGACCGAGGGCTTTGAGCTCGAGGACGACCGTCAGGTCATCACGCACGTGCCGACGCCGCACGAGATCTATGACGAGCTTTCTGCCTATGTTATGGGCCAGGAGGATGCCAAGCGCGCCATGTCGGTTGCCGTGTACAACCACTATCGTCGCGTGATCGAGGGCGGCGCCGCGGTGTCCGCCCTTGACGAGGCATCGGGCATGGGCGCCCAGTTTGACGATGACATGGACGAGGTGGAGCTCGCCAAGTCTAATATTCTGCTGCTCGGCCCCACTGGTACCGGTAAGACCCTGCTGGCCCAGACGCTCGCGCGCATCCTCGAGGTGCCGTTTGCCATCGCCGACGCCACCGCGCTCACCGAGGCCGGTTACGTGGGCGAGGACGTGGAGAATATCCTGCTCAAGCTCATCAACGCCGCCGATGGCGATATTGAGCGCGCTCAGGTGGGCATTATCTACGTGGACGAGATCGACAAGATCGCCCGTAAGGCCGAGAACCTCTCCATTACCCGCGATGTTTCGGGCGAGGGCGTTCAGCAGGCACTGCTTAAGATTCTTGAGGGCACGGTGGCAAGCGTTCCGCCCACCGGCGGCCGCAAGCATCCCCAGCAGGAGCTGCTGCAGATCGATACGACCAACATCCTGTTCATCTGCGGTGGTGCCTTTGTGGGTCTGGACAAGATCATTGCCGATCGCGTGGGCAACAAGGGCGTGGGCTTCAACTCTGAGATCGCCGGCCCCACCTCGGTCGACGAGAACGACCTGCTGCGTCAGGTGCTCCCGCAGGACCTCAACGCCTTTGGCATGATCCCCGAGT
>CABUZE010000140.1 GCA_902495955.1 uncultured Collinsella sp.
ACCATCATGATCGGCGCCACCGACACCCAGGTTGTCTTTGAGGCCGGCAACACCACCTACGTGTCGCGCCGCATCGAGGGCGTATATCCCAATTACAAGCAGCTCATCCCCG
Organism: uncultured Collinsella sp.; assembly: GCA_902495955.1. Taxonomy (GTDB): domain Bacteria; phylum Actinomycetota; class Coriobacteriia; order Coriobacteriales; family Coriobacteriaceae; genus Collinsella. Next base: position 113 of record CABUZE010000140.1, read on the forward strand.
ATTCGTGCGTGACGAGCGTCAAGATCGACGTAGCCGCCTTTAACGCCGCCCTTAAACGCGTGGCCGTTATCGCGAGCGCCAACCCCGCCGTCAAGTTTGAGATCGATGTCGAGAACGGCCAGATGGGCCTGTCTTCCATCTCCAACGACCAGGACCTGGCACAGGAGACGATCGATGTCGAGGCCGAAGGCGAGTCGGGCACCATCGCCTTCAACTACCACTACATCTTTGGCTGCCTCAATGCCCTGTCCAAGGAGAAGGAGATCACGCTGGAGCTCAAGAGCTATTCGCAGGCTGGCATCTTCAAGTCCTACGACAAGATCAACTACCTGTACCTGGTCATGCCGGTACGCATCTAGCGCTGCCCATGACCATGTTCGCACGCGATCTTTCCGTTGCGCGCTATCGCAGCTTCGACAGTTACCGCCTTGCCCTGAGCGATGGTGTGACAGTGCTCGCAGGTCCCAACGCGGCGGGAAAGACCAACCTCATAGAGGCGCTGCAGCTTTTGACGAGTGGCGCCTCGTTTAGGCATCCGACCGCAGCCGAGCTCGTGCACGACGGCGTGGGCTCATGCAAGGTCGAGCTGAGGCTCGAAGGCGATGGACGCGTGCTGGACATGGGGCTGAGCGTGGAAGACGGTAAGCGTTCGTTTAGCCGCAACGGCAAGCGCTGCGCTGCGTCCGGCGTGCGCGGGGTACTGCCGAGCGTTCTGTTTTGCCCGGACCACCTGGATATGGTCAAGCGGGGTGCCAGCGTACGCCGCACCGCACTTGATGACTTTGGCGTTCAGCTGAGTGCACGCTATGCCGATCTGGCTAGTGCCTACGGGCGCTGCGTGACCCAGCGCAATGCCCTGCTCAAGGAGACCTGGTGCTGCCGCGAGATGCTCGGCGCCTGGAACGAATCTATCGCCCGCGCCGGTTCGGCCCTGCTCGTGCATCGTCTGGCCCTGCTCGACCGGCTGTCGGGCCATGTGCGCGACGCCTATGGCCGCGTGGCATCCGGCGAGCCCGCCGGCGTGTCCTATGTGTCCACGCTTGGCGATTTGCCTCGCACCGAGGATCGCGACGAGCTCAGGGGCTGGGCGTATGAGCACATGCTCTCGGCGCTCGATGAGCACGCCGACGAGGAGATCCGCCGCGGCGTGACGCTCGTGGGTCCGCATCGCGACGAGATTGAGTTTTCCGTCGCGGGCCGATCGGCTCGTTCATTTGCCAGCCAGGGCCAGCAGCGAACGCTGGTGCTTGCCTGGAAGGTGGCAGAGGTGGCCGTGGCGCGTGATATCTTGGGCACCGCGCCGCTGCTGCTCTTGGACGACGTGATGAGCGAGCTCGACGCCGGGCGACGAGTCGCTTTTCTGCAGCTGATCGGTGATGATATCCAGACGGTCATAACCACCACCAATCTGGGGTATTTTACCGATGACCTGCTTGATCGAGCCAAGGTGGTGAGCATGGGTGAGACGTGCTAATTACGAGCGCGAGAACGGAATGGTTGCCTTTGGCGGCTTTTTGGATGCCGAGCGTCAGCGCATCCTGGCGACCGCGACACCTGAGCGCCGCGCGCAGATGGAGGCTGCAGAGGAATCTCGTGCGGTCTATCACGCCTGGAATGCAGTGTGCTCGGGCACGCGCGAGGGACGCCATGTGACGGGCCTGCGCTACCTGCCCGAGTCCAACGAACTGCTGGTGTACCTCGATTCGCCCTCATGGACGCAGGAGATGACGCTTTTGCGCGAGATTATCCGCGCGCGCATGGAGCGCGCCGGCGCACACGTCGACGGCCTGGTGTTCAAGACGACCGCCCCCGGCCACACACCGCCCGCTGCAAAAGAGCGCCTGCGCCCGGCCGTGGCCGAGCGTCCGCCGGCTCCGCATGCCGACCTCAGCGATGCCGAGCGTGCCGAGATCGAGCACCAAGTGGCACCCATCGAGGACCAAAAACTGCGCGAGGCCCTCGAGAACGCCATGAGAGCCAGTGCCGAGTGGGCCAAGGGCGTGCAGAGCAAAAAAGAGCCTTAAATCGCATCTGGTGGCCTTGTAGAGCCAAATACCCTCGTCCCCGAGGGTATTTTTTTACGATAAACTAGTAAGGCTGTACACATTTTCTTAACTGAAGGAGGACGTGTGGCAAACGAAAACGATTACGATGGCGGCGAGATTAAGATTCTCGAAGGTCTCGAGGCCGTTCGTAAGCGCCCGGGCATGTACATTGGCTCGACGAGCGCCAGCGGTCTTCATCACCTGGTGTGGGAGATCGTTGACAACTCCGTCGACGAGGCCATGGCCGGTTTCTGCACCGAGATTCAGGTGACGGTCCACGCCGACAACTCCATCACGGTCGTCGACAACGGGCGCGGCATCCCCGTCGACGAGCATCCTATCAAAAAGATCCCGACGCTCGAGGTCGTCATGACGATCCTGCACGCCGGCGGTAAGTTCGATAACTCGGCCTACAAGGTCTCGGGCGGCCTGCACGGCGTGGGCATCTCCGTTGTCAACGCCCTGTCCAAGCGTGTGGTCGTGCAGGTATGCCGCGATGGCAACATCTACGAGATGGAGTTTTCGCGCGGCAAGACCGTCAAGAAGATGGAGGTCGTGGGCACTTCGGAGACGACGGGTACCACTGTCACCTTCTGGCCCGACGACGAGATTTTCGAGACCTGCATCTACGATTTCGACACGCTGCACAACCGTCTGCAGGAGACGGCATTCCTCAACAAGAACCTCAAGATCGTGCTGACCGACGAGCGCGAGGCGACTCCCCATGTGGAAGAGTTTTGCTATGCCGGCGGCATCATCGACTTCGTCAAGTTCCTCAACGAGGGCAAGGATGTCCCCGAGGCCTTTAAGGAGCCCATCTATATTGAGGGCAAATCGGATCCAGATGCGCCCGTGACCAAGATGGGCGAGGTCGAGGTGTCCTTGCAGTGGAATAGCGGCTACGGCGAGAACGTCATGTCGTTTGCCAACGACATCTACACCCCCGAGGGCGGCATGCACCTCGAGGGCTTCCGTACCGCACTCACCCGCGTGATTAACGATTACGCTCGCAAGCAGAACCTGCTCAAGGAAAAAGACGCCAACCTGACCGGCGACGATGTTCGCGAGGGCCTATCGGCCGTTATCTCGGTCAAACTGCCCGATCCGCAGTTTGAGGGCCAGACCAAGGCCAAGCTCGGCAGCTCCTATATGCGCGCGCTGACGCTCAAGATCGTGACCGACGGGCTTGCCGATTACCTCGAGGAGCATCCCAAGCCAGCTCGTGAGATCGTCAAGAAGGCCCAGCAGGCCTGCAGGGCGCGCAACGCCGCCCGC
>CABUZE010000141.1 GCA_902495955.1 uncultured Collinsella sp.
GGTGCACAGGCCGATCACCACGTCTGGCGCGCCCTTGGTGTACTGCTCGTACTCGCCGTCCAGGGTCTCGACGACCACGGACATCATCTTGCGGCCCGAGTCGAACGGGGCCTCGCCCACGCGCGGGTGCTCGGCAGTCAGGCCGGTGAGGCCCGCCTTGCCGGCATCGTTGACGAGTGCGCACTCGGTCGGCTCGCCCACGGCCTCGCCCAGCTCCTCGTCCCACTGGGCATCGGAGCACAGCGCCATGCCGGCCAGGAACTTCTCCTTGGGCGCAGCGAGCTCGTGCTTGACGACGGTCATCTTGTTCTGGGTAAGCGTGCCGGTCTTGTCCGAGCAGATGGTCTGCGTACAGCCGAGTGTCTCGACAGCAGAAAGCTTGCGGATGATTGCCTGGCGCTTGGCCATCTTGGTCACGCCGAGCGAAAGGACGATGGTCACGACGGCGACCAAGCCCTCGGGGATGGCGGCGACGGCGAGCGAGACGGCAACCATAAAGGTGTCGAGCAGGGCAGTCGGGTCGGTGAGAACGTTGCCCACGCCGTGACGGATGATGTCGACGCCAAAGATGACGACGCAGATGACGATAACCATAATGGTAAGGATGCGGCTGAGCTCGGCGAGCTTCACCTGCAACGGCGTGAGCTCTTCCTTGGCCTCGGCCAGGGCGCCGGCAATCTTGCCCATCTCGGTGTTCATGCCGGTGCCGACCACGACGGCGCGACCGCGACCGTACACCACGGTGGAGCCCATATAGCACATGTTCTTGCGGTCGCCGAGCGGCACGTCGTCGGTGCCCGCGGCAAGCTCGATCACGTTGGCGTGTTTCTCGACCGGCACGGACTCGCCGGTCAGCGCGGCCTCTTCGATCTTCATCGTGGCGCTCTCGAGCACGCGGCAGTCGGCCGGGACGGAGTCGCCCGCCTCGAGCATAATCACGTCGCCGGGCACGAGCTCGGCGCTCGGCAGGTGCACGAGCTTGCCGTCGCGCAGCACCTTGGACTGCGCCGCGCTCATCTCCTGCAGGGCCTCGAGAGCCTCCTCGCTTTTAGCCTCCTGGACCACGCCCAGCACCGAGTTGACGATAACGACGAACATGATAATGGCGACGTCGGCAAAGTCGGGCTCGCCCTTGACCATGCCCGTGAGCGCGCTGATAACCGCGGCCGCGATCAGCATGATGACCATGGGGTCTGCCATCTGCTCAAAGAAGCGCTTCCATAGCGGCGTCTTCTCGGCTTCCTCAAGCTTGTTAGGGCCTGTCTTGGCGAGGCGCGACGACGCCTCGTCGTTGCTCAGGCCGAGGTTCTCATCGACACCTTGGTCGCTGAGCACCTCCGCCGCGGCGGACAGGTATTCCTTTTGCATATAGAGTCCCCTCCTGGGATTCGGGCCACTCAGCAGATTGATGCCCGATCATAATTCCCAGGAGAAGGGCAAGGGCTCATCAAGGCTGCCGTGCTGAGCGGCAGTTGATAGTGGAGCTATGGTACCCCAAAGCGACGCGTCTAGCCAAAACATTCCATCTGGAAACACGGCACAGGCGCAACGGTGCAGACAGTGTGATGTTCAACATTGATAAAACGTTTTTTCTTCGGCGCATCATCAAACTGAAATATCGCCCAGATAGCAGCGGTTAGAACGGTTGGTAAAGTTTTTGCATATACCGTTTTTTCGCAAAAAATGAACTTCTAATTCGGCATACGGTCGATTTTTTGGGGTATTCGGTCGGCATTTCGTTATAATCATCTCAGTTTTATTTCTTATGGTTTATCTATCAGCGCAAGACGATGTCAGATGGAGGTCTGAATGTACAAGCGCACCAAGATTGTATGCACCATGGGTCCCGCCTGCGATAGCGACGAGACCATCCGTGAGATGATCAAGGCGGGCATGAACGTCGCCCGTTTTAACTTCTCGCACGGATCCTACAACGAGCACCACGGTCGCATCGAGCGCGTCCGTCGTATTTCCAAGGAGCTCGGTATGCCCGTCGGCATCCTGCTCGACACCAAGGGCCCCGAGGTCCGCACCGGCCTTCTGGTCGACGGCAAGAAGGTTGCCGTCAAGACTGGCGACAAGATCGTCGTCACCGCTCAGCCCACGTCCGAGGATTTCCACGGCACCGCTGAGCACATCTCCCTCGACTACCTGGCTCTGCCCTCCGAGGTCGAGAAGGGCTCCCTCATCCTGATCGATGACGGCCTGGTTGCCCTCGAGGTCGAGTCCGTCGACGGCCAGGACATGACCTGCGTCGTTAAGAACGACGGCCTGATCGGCGAGCGCAAGGGCGTCAACATGCCCAACGTCAACATCTCGCTGCCCGCCATCACCGAGCGCGATCGTCAGGACATCCTCTTTGGCCTGACCGAGAACATCGACTACATCGCCGCTTCCTTCATCCGTGACGGCGAGTCCGTCCGCGGCATCCGCAAGCTTTGCCGCGAGAACGGTGGCGAGCACGTGACGATCTTCCCGAAGATCGAATGCGCCCTGGGCGTCGAGAACTTCGACGAGATCCTCGCGGCTTCCGACGGCATCATGGTCGCCCGTGGCGACCTGGGCATCGAGATCAAGCCCGAGCTCGTTCCGCACATCCAGAAGGAGATCATCGCCAAGTGCAACGCAGCCTACAAGCCCGTTATCACCGCTACGCAGATGCTCGACTCCATGCAGCAGAACCCGCGCCCGACGCGCGCCGAGGTTGCCGACGTTGCTAACGCCATTTACGACGGCACCGACGCCGTTATGCTCTCTGGCGAGTCCGCTGCCGGTAAGTACCCGGTCGAGGCCGTCAAGATGCAGGCCAGCATTGCTCTCGAGACCGAGAAGTACCTCCCGGCCCACGCTCCGCTCGAGGTTCCGGCCGACGCTCATGGCACCCGCGTTGTTAACAACGTTGTGGGTATGTCCGCTGTGAACATGGCCACCACCGTTGGCGCCAAGTGCATCACCGTGCCGACGACCACCGGTCGTACCGCTCGCCTGATCTCGCACTTCCGTCCCAACATGCCGATCTGCGCGTTCTCCCGCCACGAGTGGGCCGTCCAGCAGATGATTATGTACTGGGGCGTTATCCCGCACCAGACCGAGATTACCCAGGGCACCGTCAACGGCACGATCGTCAAGGCGATCGAGACCGCTAAGGAGCTCGGCTACGTCAAGACTGGCGATCTGACCGTCGCCACCGCCGGCGATCCCCGCATGAGCGTCCAGCTCGAGGACAAGGTTTCCTCGACCAACGTCGCTTACGTCGCTCAGGTGCGTTAAGTCGTACTTGCAAGCAGATTTGCATTGCAAAGGGTCCGGAAGGCTTCGCCTTCCGGACCCTTTTCTTTGCGTCAATGCCGGCGCACGGCAAAACATGCACTCATTTCTTTACCAAAAGCGCGAAATCCACCCTTCGAGGCCCAATAAATAAAGTCCCA
>CABUZE010000142.1 GCA_902495955.1 uncultured Collinsella sp.
CCAGGCTGCTCATAAAGCCACGTCCGACGGTAGTTTCGGTGGTGCCAAAGTGCCCGCCCGTCTTGCTGTCGCAAAAGCGCTCGACGGTGGCCACGCCCTGAACGGGGTCGGCGAGCGCCCCCGTTGCCACAAAGAGCATAAGGTAAAGCGTGCTTTTCTCGCGCACGGCATTGCCGTCAAAGTTGTCGATACGATTGAGGGCATTTGCATATAGGCGGCTGTCCAGTTTGTAGCTGGCGAGAGCCGACATCATTTCGTTGGCGGCCGGACCGCGATAGTGCTCGGCGATTGCCCGATAGGCGGACTCGCCGCCGCCGAGTTTGCTGCAGATTGCCGAGGAAAGGTTGAGCGTGGTGACGGCAAAGTCGCTGTAGATGGAGGACGCGCACTGGTCAGGCTTGCGATGGACGATGTAACGGGTGAGATACGAGCGGTTGGAAGAGCATTTCTCGAGCAGGGTACTGCCGAGATAAGAGTTTCCATTGATGAGCATTCGGGCGATCTCGAGATGTTTAAGACCGCCGAACGAGCGAATATCGTTATAGAGGACCGAGCAAGGCGTCTCTGCTGCCACGGATACCTCCTTTGATTGCTTCCTAGCCAATATGGCGATAGGAATTAATGGCCCCCGGTGGGCGACGTATTAAATGGCTGCGCAATATATAGCGTAACCAAAGCAACATTATAGGCCACATGTTCGAAATTGCAGGAAGACCGAGAGATTTGGTTTGGACTGGACGGAAATCCCCCTCTGTCTTGATCTGTAACATTTGGACCCGGTTTTGCCCTGCATCTGTTACAGATTGAGACAAGCGGCCAGGCCCGCCCCGTCCGCCTCGTCATCTGTGGTTTACGTGGGGGCATACGGAGTGCGGGTATACTAACCGGCGGCGAATCTGCTCCATCGCTTAGAGCTGCTGCGTCTGGACGGCGCGTGATAGGGCTGCCAAAGCGATCGCCAGCGTGCTGAGCAACGTCCTCTCTGTGCGCACCTGTTTTTGTATGTATTAGCGCACTACCAAGCACGCCCGCGCGGCCGCATGCCGTGCCCATTGCGCGTGCAGATAAGGAACAACAACATATGCGTAATTCTGTATCTGACGTCACCGACGCCGAGATTCTGGACGAGACCCGCGAGGCCATGACCCAGGCTGCCTTCGATGCCGCCGATGAGGCCAATGCCGCCCAGGCCGTCGAGTCCGCTACCGAGAGCCTGCCCGCCTTTGACGAGCTGGGCCTCTCCGACGAGATGCTTCGTGCTATCGAGAACCTGGGCTACACGGCGCCCACGCCCGTGCAGGCCGGCTCGATCCCCGTAGTGCTCGAGGGCCGTGACCTGCTTGCCGCCGCTCAGACCGGCACCGGCAAGACGGCCGCTTTTTTGCTGCCGACCATGAATAATCTGGAGCACATCGCTCCTCCCAAACCCGTGCGCGAGCGCGGCGGCCGCAACCGTCGTCGCGGTGCTAAAAAGCCCGAGGGCAACGGCCGCGGCCCCGTGATGCTCGTCATCACCCCTACGCGCGAGCTTGCCCAGCAAATCGACGAGGTCGCGAGCAAGATCGCCGACGTCACCGGCCATGTTGCCGTGACCGTCGTGGGCGGCGTGAGCTACAAGCCGCAGACCGCGGCACTCAAGTACGGCTGCGATATCCTGGTTGCCACGCCGGGCCGTTTGGTCGATCTGATCGAGCAGGGTGCCTGCCACCTGGATGAGGTTAAGGTCCTGGTGCTCGACGAGGCCGATCGCATGCTCGACATGGGCTTTTTGCCCGCTGTCCGCCGCATTGTGCGCGAGACGCCGGCCGAGCGTCAGACACTGCTGTTCTCGGCGACCCTCGACGAGGAGGCCGTGGGTGAGATCACCGACCTGGTGAGCGACCCGGCCCGCGTGGAGATCGCGCCCGCCACGTCGACCGCCGACACCGTCGACCAGTTTGTGTTCCCGGTGTCCATCGAGGCCAAGAACAACCTGCTGCCCGAGTTCCTCAAAAAGGAGGGCCCGGAGCGCACCATCGTCTTTATGCGCACCAAGCACCGCGCCGACAGCTGCTGCCGTCGTCTGGAGCGCAAGGGCATCAAGGCTGCCGCGATTCACGGCAACCGCAGCCAGGCCCAGCGCGAGCGTGCCCTTTCGGCCTTCCGCGACGGCACCGTCGACGTGCTGGTGGCGACCGACGTGCTCGCCCGCGGCATCGACATCAGCGACGTGCGCTACGTCGTGAACTTTGACGTGCCGGCCGAGCCGACCGACTACATCCACCGTATTGGCCGTACGGGTCGTGCCGGCGAGCTGGGCTGGGCCATTACGTTTGTGACCGAGCAGGACGTCGACGAGTTCTACGAGATCGAGAAGCTCATGGACAAGACCGCCGACATCTATGAAGCCGGCGACCTGCACGTGGGTCCCAACCCGCCCGCCGTTGACCCCGAGCGCGATCCTGCCGCCTTTAAGGTGAAGAAGAAGACCAAGCGCGGCAAGTCCAAGAGCAAGAAGAAACTTGAGCAGGCGCGTCGCGACGGCAAGCGCAACGGCGACGATTACGGCGATGTGGCTGGTCGTTCCAACCGCGGTCGCGACGAGCGTCGTGGCGATGGCGAGCGTCCGAGCCGTCCCAAGCGCGGCGGCAAGACCCGCGTGCGCGAGGGCGTTCAGGCTCGCGTGGACGAGGCTGTGGAGAGCGTGGCCCGCGAGGTGGCTGCCGAGGAGCGCGGCGGTGCTGACGCCGTCAAGCAGGCCCCGCGTGGCAACCGTGCCGAGCGTCGTGCCAAGCAGTTCCAGGGCGAGGCGCATCGCCGCCGCCGCGAGGACGAGGATCGCGGTGGCCGTCGTCGTGTCGAGCGCGAGGACGAGGGCCGTGGCTCGCGTAGCGGCAAGCGTGGTGCGGGCGACCGTCGTCGTTCCGGTCGCGATGACGAGCGCGGTGGCCGTGATGAGCATCGCGGCGGCGAGAGCCGCGGTGAGCGAGGTGCCCGTGGCGGTGAGTCCCGTGGCGGCAAGCGCTTTGAAGAGCGCGGTAGCCGCGGCGGCGAGCGTCGCGAGGGTGCTCGCGGCAATGGCGGCCGCGGCGGCGCTGGTCGTTCTAACGAGTCGCGCGATCGTCGTGACCCGCGTGCCAGCCGCGATCGTCGCGATGATTGGCGCAACTACGACGATACCCGCGAGGAGCGTCGTTGCGGCTATCGCGGCGGGCGTGGCGGCAACCAGGCCGGCTCCCGCGGCGGCCGTGCCGGCGGTCGCGATAATCGTGGCAGCTATGGCAATAGTCGTGGTGGCAAGCGCGGCAGCAGCTCCCGCCGTCCCGGTGACGGCGGCGGCAAGCGCAAGTAACATACGCATCGCACGCTAGCGTGAGGTGAACCAAGGGCCCCGAGCAACTACGCTCGGGGCCCTTTTTGTTTGCCGTATCAGATCGCTAGTTC
>CABUZE010000143.1 GCA_902495955.1 uncultured Collinsella sp.
CAGCCGTCGGCCACAAAGATGCGGCCTGCCAGCTCGGCAAGCTTGGTACGCAACCCGTTCACGCGCTCGTCAAAGTGGTCGAGCAGGTCGCGCAGGAACAGATAGAAGTCCACGCCCGAAAGCTGCTCGCGCACCACGGCCGAAGGCGAGCTGTAGCTCATCGCGCGACCGAGCGCCGCCGAGTGGCCGTTGTTGATAAAGCCCTGCTCAAGCCCAATGCGAATCTGTGTGAGCACGTCGCGCACGCGGTCGGCGTCGGCATCTGCCAAAAGCGTGCTCGACCATACCTCGCGCGGCAGACTCGCCAGCGCATCGATCTTCTCGGACAGGGCGCCGGCGCTCACCAGCAGGTAGGGGCGCACGCCGTCCACTTCGGGCTGCGTCATGACCTCGGTCGTAAAGCTTAAAAAGCCCAGCTTGCCGGCGAGCAAGTTGTCGAGCTCCTCGGCCGAGTGCTCGCGCGTGGGCAGCTGCTTAAGCAGGCGGCAGAGCAGTGTCACATAGGGCAGGTCCTCAAACGCGACGCAGTTCAGGTCGAAATACTGCATGGCGTAGGCCAGACGGTTGGTGGGGATGCCGTGGCGCAGGCAGGGGATGGGCACGGTCGTGTCCACGATCAGTGGCGGCTCGGGGCGCGCCTCGCCAATGTCGGACACGCGCAGGCGCGGCAGCGTGGCCTTGGCCTCGGGTGTGTCTTCCGCCTCCTGCGCGGCACGCAGCGCGGCCGTGCGCTCGACCACGTCGGTCAGCTCGGCATCGGTCATGGCATCGCGCTTGGCTGCCAGCTCGGCGGCCTCGGCACCCTCCGAACCCTCGGCGGCGTCCACCGGCACCAGCTCGACCAGTGCCATGTGGTCGTTTTCCAGCACCAGCTCGCGCAGCAGGTCCTCAAAATAGCTGCCGTCCAGCTCGCTACGCAGCTCCTCGTACACCGGGCCGTACTTGAGCGCCAGCGTCGCGGCGTCGTCATCGTAGAGCCAGGTGCTCAGCGCGGCGCACGCAATGGCCACGCCGGCGGCGATGCCATAGTCACGCTGGCGCAGGTCGTACTCGTTGCTGCTGATGATGGCTTCCAGACGCTCGCGCGGAACTCCGTGCTCGCACAGGTCGCGGCAGGCGTCCTGGAACACGCGACGCAGCTCGCGCGCCACACCGGGCTGTGCGTTTTGCAGCATGATGAGCTCGTAGGGCTGCAGGCTCTCGGCCGCGGTGTAGCTCACCACGTTGCCGCCCAGGCCGGCGGCCAGAATGGCCTTCTTAACCGGCGCTTCGTTGGAGCCCAGCAGCGCCTCGAACAGGATATCCGCCGCGATCGTGCGCTTGCGGTCGAGCGCGCTGCCCAGCACCAGGCCCAGGCCCACCAGGGCGTTCTCGGGCGTGGTGGCCATCTCGACACGCTTATACTCGCAGGTCACGGGCGTCTGCGCATCCAGCGGATTGGGCGCCAGCGTGGACGGGTCCTCGCCGGCGGCAACGGCAGCGTCCATGCGGCGGCTCGCGGCACTCGGCTGCGACAGATAGCGCTCGTCCAAAAAGGCCAGTGCGCGGTCCACGTCCAGGTCGCCGTAGAGCGTGATGTAGGAGTTGGAGGGATTGTAGTGTCGCGCGTGCGTGTCCAGGAACTGCTCGTAGGTGAGCGCGGGAATCGCGCGCGGGTCGCCGCCGCTCTCGTGCGCATAGGCGGTGTCGGGATAGAGCGCGGCGTTGACGGCATCGTCCAGCACGCTCATGGGATCGGACAGCGCGCCCTTCATCTCGTTGAACACCACGCCGTTATAACGCAGCGTGCCCTCGTGCAGGCTCGCGGCGCTGCTGTCGCCGTCGCCCTCCGGCAGGTCCAGTTCGTAGTGCCAGCCCTCCTGCTCAAAAATGGTGGGCTTGGTATAGATGGCCGGGTTGAACACCGCGTCCAGGTACACGTCCATCAGGTTGTACAGATCCTGCTCGTTGGTGGTGGCAACGGGGTAGATGGTCTTGTCGGGGTAGGTCATGGCGTTGAGGAACGTCTGCATGGAGCTCTTGATCAGGTCGACAAACGGCTCCTTGACGGGGAACTTGGCCGATCCGCACAGCACCGAGTGCTCAAGAATATGGAACACGCCGGTGGAATCGGCCGGCGGCGTCTTAAAGCCAATGGCAAAGGCCTTGTTTTCGTCGTCGCACGCCAGGTACAGCAGACGAGCGCCCGAGGCAGTGTGTCGCAGCACGTAAGCGTCCGAGTCGAGCTCGGGCACGGTCTCGCGGCGCTCGACGGCAAAGCCGTGGCAGGTAGTGCCGGGCACCAGCAGTGCAGCGGCTGCGGCGCGCGGGTCGGTTGAGGTGGTGGGCATATGCAGTCTCCTTTGACGCCCCAGCGGGGGCGAATCGAGTCGAATCCTCGAGAGTATACCCATATGGGGCCGCGACCCTGCGGCGAACTGGAGACGATGCCAGCGGATTGGGCGAAGGGCTCGCGTGCCCGCCGCACGAGCGTGGAAAATTGGACACTCGCCAAACGAGAGTGGATATTCGGACGGACGAGCGAGGATTTCCGGATACCTATCGAACGAGAGTGGATATTTGGACGGAATTTGCCGCAAAAGCCCCAAAAACCGTCCAAATATCCACTCTCGATATCCGACCGTCCGAAAATCCTCGCTCGTCCATCACTCGCGTATCTCTCGTCCCTCATTCGTCTCTAATATGAGAGATGACAGGAAGATGAGAGAAAAATATGAGAGATAACTGAGCAGCAAAGAGACAGGCAATCATGGTATTGTCTCAATACCAATTGTTCTACCAGCAAAAATATGTATAAATGAAGCAAATGGTAGACATTCCATCTCTCATCTATCTCTCTATCTCTAAGCCGAGAGATAGAGAGATAGATGAGAGATAATTTCGAGAGATAACTGAGAGACGAAGGAAATCTATTCGCGGTATTCTCCGCCGGGCCGAGCGAAAGGACGTGCAGATGAACGAAAACGAGCTGACCGGTCTGCTTGAGTCTTTAAGGCGTATGGGCTCGGATGATCTTAACGTCGAAGTGAAGGAGAGCGCCACGACGCTTTCCCGCGATGTGTGGGAAACGGTGAGCGCATTCGCGAACACTGCCGGCGGAATCATCGTGCTCGGAGTGAGTGAGCGCGCAGGTTTTGTCCCGGTTGAGAACTTCGAGACCGAGAAAGTGCTCAACCAATTTGTGTCAGGCATGGGTGATGCGGGCGGTCGAGGAAAGCTGGCCAATCCGCCTAAATACACGATCGAGCGAGTGGAGCTTCAGGACGTCATCGTTCTCGTCATTACGATTGAGGAGCTCGATCCGTCGAGCAAGCCCTGCTATGTCATAGAGCGGGGCGCCCAGGGCGGCAGCTACAAGCGCATCGATGACTATGATGTGCCGCTTTCATCGACCGAGGTGCTCGCATTGGCGTCATACGGTCG
>CABUZE010000144.1 GCA_902495955.1 uncultured Collinsella sp.
GCGCCAAACGCGCGGAAGAGTGCCGCAAGCACCGGATAGAGCAGGCCGGCACAAGCTACACCCAGGCAGGCGTAGGGCAAAAGCTCGGTCTCGCCGTTGGGCGCGATGGCGGCATAACCCGCAATAAAGGCAAACGAAGACCCCAGGAATGCGGGCACCTTACCGCGCGACAGGAAGTGGAACAGCAGCGTGCCCAAGCCGGCAAACAAAAGCGTTACCGATACCGAGAGGCCGGTGAGCACGGGCACCAGTACCGTGGCGCCAAACATGGCAAACATGTGCTGCAGACCGAGCAGGAACATGCGCGGGCGGCCAAGCGACGATGCATCGTAGATGGCATCGGTGACGGCGGGTGTCGAAGACTGGGGCATGGATGTCCTTTCGAATGGAAGGGCGATCGGGCATATCGGATAACCTGCCTGAACGATACAATCCGAACCATTGTACGCGATACGCCATGTCTCGCACGCGCCGTCACCTGCGAACGTTACCGCTATTTCCAAACGCGCTCGGCAACGCGCTTGACCAGTGCGATCTTTGCCCATTGCTCGTCCTCGGTCAGCTTGTTGCCAATCTCGCAGCTGGCAAAACCGCACTGGGGCGACAGATACAGGTTCTCGAGCGGCACGTACTTTGCAGCTTCGCGGATGCGCTCGACGATAGCATCCTCGTCCTCAAGCTCAGCGACCTTGGTGCTCACCAGGCCCAACACGACCTTCTTGCCGGGGGCAACATACTTCAGCGGCTCAAAACCACCAGCGCGCGGCGTATCGAACTCCAGATAGAACGCATCGACGTCCTCATGCGCAAACAGGTACGGCGCGATGGGGTCGTAGCCGCCCTCGAAGGCATAGGTGGAGTGGTAGTTGCCGCGGCACACGTGCGTGTTGATAACCAGATCGTCGGGCTTGCCCTCGATGGCGGCGTTGTTGAGCGCCACGCCCAGCTCGCTCACCTTTTGCAGGTCAACCGGGCTCATGCCGGTCTTGGACACAAAGTCGGTATCGCAGTAGATGCCCCAGGTGCAGTCATCAAACTGGATGTTGCGGCAGCCTGCTGCGTACAGGTCGGCGATCACCGTACGATAAGCGGCTGCAATGTCGTCGGCAAGTTTCTCATCGGTCTTATAGACAGCGCGCAGGCTCTCCTGCTGGCCGTCGCAGCGATCGAGCGTGACCTCAGAGAACGTCTGGATCGGCGCCGGAATGGTCTGGCGTGCGACCTGGCCCTCCCCCTCAAGCGCCTTGACGAACTTAAAATGCTCGACGAACGGGTGGTTCTCGCCGCTAATGGGACCAGTAACCACGGCGGTGTCGGCCGTCGTCTCCTCGTCATGGAACATATAACCCGTGCGTGAGGCGCGGCGCTCAATGCCGTTAAGGCCCCACATAAAATCGAGGTGCCAGTAGCCGCGGCGGAACTCGCCATCGGTGATCACCTGCAGGCCGGCGGCCTTCTGCTTGGCCACCAAATCGCGAATGGCATCGTCCTCGACGGCCTTAAGGCCGGAAGCGTCGAGTTTGCCCGCGACATAGGCGGCACGGGCGTCCTTTACAGCCTGCGGACGAAGAAAGCTGCCGACGATATCGGCGCGAAACGGCGCGTTCGGTTGAGTCGAAGTGCTCATAGATATCTCCCTTTGCATTGGTTGCTTTACTGGGACAGAGTATGAGCGCTCATATGACCATCGTAAAATATACGTTTATAACAGTTTGATATAGATGCTTCCTATATCAGTCTGGACTGCCATAAAGAGACTTGAACCGTGCGGAGTACAGCGGCCTAGATATGTTGACGAATCGCGTCGATATAGGCCCGACCGTAGCGCGTGAGCGTCGTGTTCTTGCGCGTGATGATGCCAATCTCCATGTACTCGTCCACGTCGAGCGGAATCGAGATAATGCCGGGGCCGTTGAGCTCGTGGCTGATCACGCCCGAGCATACCGTGTAGCCGTTGAGGCCCATGGCCAGGTTGAACAACGTCGCACGGTCGCGCACGCGGATATTCTTGCGACGCTCAAACGTCGAGGTCAGTTCCTCGGAATAATAAAACGAGTTGTAGCTGCCCTGCTCATAGGACAGGAACGGGTAGTCTTCCAAGTCCTCGAGCGTCACGCTGGAGCGGCCCGCCAGTGGATGGTCTGCGCACACAAAAACGTGCGGCGTGGCGCAGAAGAGTCCCTCGAATACGAGCTCGTTGGCGGCAAGCATACGCTCGATAACCTCGCGGTTATGCTCGGATAAGTACAGGATGCCCAGTTCGCTTTTCATATGCGCGACGTCCTCGATAATCTCGTGAGTCTGCTCCTCGCGCAGGGTAAAGTCATAGCGCGCGGCATCGAACTCACGGATCACATCGACAAACGCGTTGACGGCAAAGGAATAATGCTGGCAGCTCACACTAAAGTGCGGCACCTGCTCGGACGCGCCCTTGTACTTGCCTTCGAGCAGATCCGCCTGATCGAGCACCTGGCGCGCGTAGCCCAAGAAGGTCTCGCCCTCCTCGGACACAATGACACCCTTGTTGGTGCGCTCAAAGATGTGCACACCCATCTCGTTTTCGAGATCGCGGATCGACGCGGTAATCGAAGGCTGCGACACAAAGAGCCGGCGCGAGGCCTCGGTGCTGCTGCCGCATTCGGCAACTTTGACGACATACCTGAGCTGTTGAAGCTTCATGACGGCCTCCCTAGACGTCCGCGATACCCGAACCCGCCGCATCTGCCTGACGCATAAACGACGGCATCTCCCCCGTCGCGGCGCAGGAGGCAATCTGATGCAGAGCCCCGGCGACCGCATCGTCTGCCGCAGCGCCGATATGCCAGCGCGCGGCAGCCGTGACAGCCTCGTTGGCATTGGCGACTGCAACGGAGTTGGGAACGGCATCGATCATGGGCAGATCGTTATCGGAATCGCCAAATACGGCCACCTCATCGGGCGTCAGGTCCAAAGCGCGCGCCAACTCCAGCGCAGCGCAACCCTTGTCCCAACCTGCTGGAAGGATGTCAAACAGGCGCACTCGGTTGTTGGGAAACACGAGCGAGAGTTCCGGCACCTCAGCGGCAACGCGCTCGCGTAGCTCCGCGAGCTCCTCACGCGAGCGGGCGCTCCAGATATTCGCCTTGTATACCGGCGCGCCATCGACGACGGGACGGCACGGGGCCTCTTCGCCTTTGAGCCATGCGTTGCCGCCCGACTCCATGGCGCGGCGCACGCGCTCGGGGTCGCTCGTCACGCAATAGGCATCGTTATCCCAAAAGTCGTCACCCAGGCTGTAGACCTTCAGATACGTATCGTCGGTCTCTTGCTCCAAGTAGTCAGCCAAGCGCATAAGGGCGGCGTTGTCGGTCGCATGCGAGGCTACCGCCTCGCCGTCCAC
>CABUZE010000145.1 GCA_902495955.1 uncultured Collinsella sp.
CCGTACAGGTTGGGCAGCACCAGGACATCGAAGTCGTTGGGGTTCTGGACCAGGCCCATGCAGGTGGCGTCGACAATCTTGTCGTTGAACTCGATATCGGGATAGCTGGCGGCCACCTCACGCGCCACGCGCAGGAACAGGCCGTCGGTCGCCTTCATGATGTTGGCCTTATGCACGGCCGTCACCTTTTTGCGGCCGCAGCGGCGGGCATACTCAAAGGCATACTCCACAATGCGGCGGCTCTTGGCGATGGAGATCGGCTTAATTGAAATGGCGGAATCTGCGGCGAAGGTCTTCTGACCCGAGCGCTCGACAAGCTGCGAGAGCTCCTCAACCTCGGCAGCGCCCTCATCGAACTCGATGCCGGCGTAGAGGTCCTCGGTGTTCTCGCGCACGATGACCAGGTCGACGTCGCGGAAGCGCGAGCCGTCGCCCGGCTGCGACAGGCAGGGTCGCACGCAGGCGTACAGGTCAAAATGCTTGCGCAGGGCGACGTTAACGCTACGGAAACCCGTGCCGACTGGCGTGGTGATGGGACCCTTGATGGCAACCTTGGTCTCGGCGACCGCATCGAGCACATGTTGGGGCAGCGGCGTGCCAAACTCGTCCATGACGCCGGCGCCGGCCTCCTGGACGTTCCAGTTGATCTGGACACCGGTGGCCTCGACCACGCGGCGCATGGCCTGCGTAATCTCGGGACCGATACCGTCACCGGGAATCAGGACTACATCGTGCGCCATAATCTGTTACTCCTCGTCTTCGGCGTCGTCAGATTTTTTAACGCTAGCACGCTTCTTCTTTTTGGAGAGATCCAGGCCAAAACGTTTAACAAGCATTTCGCAAATCTCGCTCGAACGGGCCTTGAGATAGCTGCCCTTGCCGTTCTCGGCATCGAACTTAAGACGCAGCGCGAGCTTCTCGGCAACCTCGGCGTCAATCTCGCCCTGGCCAAACTCGTACAGGCAACCGAGCATGTCGCGATACTCGAGGTCGCCGTGGTAGCACTGGATGGCCTCGTCCAGGATGGGCCAAGCCTCGCGCGAACGCTCGACGCTCGTGGCGCCCCACACGCACAGTAGGCGGAAGGCGGCATAGCGCAGCGTGGAGGAAAGCTCGTCGAACAGCGCGGTCTCGGCACCCTCAAAGGCATCGCCCAGCTGCTCGGGGCAGGTGGCGGCGAGCGCCGCCAGGGCATCGAGGGCCTCCCAGCGGGTCTGAGCCTCGGGGCGGTCGAGCGCCTCGATTAGCGCGGGCACGCAGGGCACGACGCGCTGTGGATCGCGCTCGGCGAGCAGGTGCAGCACGCGGGCGGCAAACTGGCGGATACGGCGCGTGGGGCAGCCGAGCTCCTTGACCAGACGGTCGACGGCGTTCTCGTTCTCCTCTGCCAGCTGAAGCTGTGCCAGCTCCTCATCGGTGAGCTGTTCTTCCTTGTTTTCTGCCATAGTTACCTCTTCTTACTATTTCTTAGCGTGCTTGCCAGCACCCTTGCTGTCATCGGTGACCGAAATGAGCTGTCGGTCGGCTGCACCATTGTGACGCGCACGGCGACGCTCCTCGGCGTCGCCCGCGTCGGCGGCGGCGCGATGAGCCTTGTTGACGTTAAAAACCTCGTCGTGCTTGCGCCATGGACCAACGGACTCGCCAAAGCTCATCTTAAGACCGGCGATAAAGCCGCCGAGCCAGCCGATCGGCGCAAACTGCACCAGCGGGAACAGCGAAAACACCCAGGTCAGCAAGACGACTGCCGCCGCTCCTGCAAAGTTGGCAATCCAGTAGTCGCGCTTGGTGATGACACGCTTTTCGCACGCCCACTGGCCGCACAAAAAGCCAATGTAGATCGCAAAGAGAAAGAGCACCAGCGCAAGCACCACGAACGTCCAGCTCATGGGCGCTACTCCCCGTGATGGTGGCCGCAGCAGCACTCGTGGCCGTCATCATGGCCGTGGCCGCCGCAGCACTCGTGGCCCTCGTCGTGGTGGTGGCCACAACCGCACTCGTGATCGTCGCCATGCTCGCCGCAACCGCAGCCGTCCTCGTGAGCGCCATGCTCCTCGGGACGATACTGCGACCAGTCCAGACCGGCGGCGATGGCGTCGGCCTCCTCCTTATAGAGGACCGTGATGGCCTGGGTGCCCAGCTTGGCGCCACCGATGGCGTCGAGCATGTCGTAGAGCGTAAAGGCCACGTCGGCACCGGGCAGCGCAAGCTCGCGGTCGTCGGCATAGGCGAGCGCCAAGCGCAGGTCCTTGATAAAGTGCTCGACCATAAAGCCGGGCTTGTAGTCGCCGTCGAGCGCCTTGGGAGCCAGGCTCTCCATGGCGCCGGACTTGCCGGTGCCGCCCAGGATCATCTGGCGGGGCTTCTCCAGGTCAAGGCCGCTCAACTCGGCAAATGCCATGGCGTCTGCCATGCCGACCATGCAGGCGCCCAGCGACACCTGGTTGGCGAGCTTGGCAGCCTGGCCCTTGCCGGCGCCGTCGAAGCAGCAGATGTTGGCCGCAAAGGTGGCAAGGATGTCGCGGACCGGCGCGATGTCGTTCTCGGTAGCGCCCACGATAGCCGTGAGCGTACCGGCGATAGCGCCCGACTCGCCGCCGGTGACGGGGCAGTCAAACGCCATGCGACCAGAAACCTGGGCGGCCTCGGCAATGTCACGGGCCAACTCGGGCGAGCTCGTGGTGAGGTCGATCAAGACCGCGCCGGGCTTAGTGCACGAGAGCAGGCCGTCGCCCGCCAGGTAGAGTTCCTCGACCTCGGAGGGATAGCCCACCATGGTAAAGACGACATCGGCGTTCGCCGCGGCATCGGCCGGCGTATCTGCCCAGACGGCGCCGCGCTCGATAAGCGCCGCCGCCTTGGACTTGGTGCGGTTGTTGACCGTGACGGGATAGCCGGCGTCCAGAATGTGGCCGGCGATGGGGGCACCCATGATTCCGGTGCCGATAAATGCGACGGAGAGCTTGTTTGCCATGAAACCTTTCCTTTTGGGTTGGGTGTTGTTACCAGGTTGAATACTCAGCGCCAGCGCTTGAGCTGCGGGGCGCCTGCGGTCGTAGCGCCCGCCTACTGGCCGCGCACGCGACGGGCGATGCGGTCGGAAAGCGACGCCTTGTCGGCGCGGTTCTTACCCCAAAATGCGCAGCCCACCATGCCGGGGCCCACGTGCGAGCCGATAGTAGGGCCCACGGAGCCGCGAATGATCGTGACGTCGGCGCAGCCCTCCTCCTTGCGGATGGCAGCTTCGAGCCAGTCGCCGTCCTTCTCGGCATCGGCCGTCATGATGGCGATGGGCATGGTGCGATCGGGCACGTAGTTCTCGCGGAACGACTTGAGG
>CABUZE010000146.1 GCA_902495955.1 uncultured Collinsella sp.
GAACGTTGGGGTCCTCGTGCATTACGCGACCAATGCCATGGCCCACATAATCACGAAGCACGCCGTAACCGTGAGACTCGGCGAGGGACTGAACGGCATAACCGACGTCCCCGATATGGTTACCGGGAACAGCCTGCTCGATGGCAGCCTTAAGGCAATCACGCGTGACCTCGCACAAAGCCTTGGCTTCGGGCGTGGGGGTGCCGACGAAAAACGTCCAAGCGTTATCGCCGACCCAACCGTCGACAACGGCTCCCGTATCGATGGAGATGATATCGCCATCGCGCAGGATCATGTCAGGATTGGGAATACCGTGCACAACGGCATCGTTGATCGATGCACAGATGGTACCGGGGAACCCGCCGTAACCCTTAAAGGCCGGGGTGCCGCCATGCATGCGGATAATCTGCTCCGCGAGCTGATCGAGCTCAAAAGTCGAAACGCCGGGGCGCACCATGGCTCCAACGTGGCGGAGCGCCATCTTAGATAGCGCTCCTGCCTTCTTCATCTGCTCGATTTGCGTTGCAGACTTAATCTTGATCATAGACCGAGAGCCTCTTTGACATCCCCGTACACGGTCTCGCGAGCCTGGTCACCGTTGACCGACTTGAGCAGACCCTGGCCACGATAGTAGTCGACGAGCGGGCTCGTGGACTTCTCGTAGACGTCGAGACGGTTCTTGATGGTCTCGGGCTTGTCGTCGTCGCGCTGATACATCTCGCCTGCGCACTTGGGGCAGGTAGCATCGGCAGCGGTGCCGGTGTAGCCGCAGGCGCGGCAGGTGCGACGCGAAGACAGACGATCGATGATGACCTCGGGGGCCACATCGACCAGAAGGGCACAGTCGATCTCGCGACCCATGGCAGAAAGCTCGGAATCGAGCGTCACGGCCTGGGCGGTGTTGCGCGGGAAGCCGTCGAGGATGAAGCCCTGCTGGGCGTCATCGGCGGCAAGGCGCTCCTTGACAAGGTCGATCACGAGCTGGTCGGGAACGAGCTCGCCAGCGTCCATGTACTTCTTAGCCTGAATACCAAGCTCGGTGCCACCCTTGACGGCAGCACGCAGCAGGTCGCCCGTGGAAATGTGAGCGACGCCAAACTCGGCGACGAGCTCCTGTGCGACGGTGCCCTTACCGGCACCCGGAGCTCCGAGCAATACGAGGTTCATGAGCAATCCTCCTCTAGCCTATTTAAAGAATCCATCGTAATCATACATCTTGATCTGGCCTTCGAGCTTATCGACCGTGTCGAGCACGACGCCGACCATGATGAGGATGGACGTGCCGCCAAATGCCTGGATCAGATGGTTGCCCGTGAAGGAGAAGATAATCGAAGGCACGATGGCGATGAGCGCCAAAAAGACAGCGCTGGGAAGCGTAATCTTGTTGAGCGCGTTCTTGATGTAGGCCGCGGTAGCCCTACCCGGACGCACGCCCGGAATAAAGCCGCCCTGCTTCTTAAGGTTATCGGCCGTGTCATCGGGGTTGAACACCATGGAGGTGTAGAAGTACGCGAAGAACACGATGAGGACAACGTTAAGCACCCAGTTGAGCCAACCGGTCGAAAGCGCAGAGGCAACTGCCTGAATCCAGCCGATACCGGGGAAGAACACGGCAATCTGGGCCGGGAAGTACAGCAGCGCCGAAGCGAAGATGATTGGCACGACGCCCGCGGTGTTGACCTTGATGGGCAGGTAGGTAGTCTGGCCACCCATCATGCGACGGCCCACGACGCGCTTGGCGTAGGAGACCGGGATGCGGCGCTGGCCGCGCTCAAGGAAAACGATCAGCGGGATGACCAGCAAGATGATGGCGCAGATGATCACCATGGTGATGATGCCACCTGCGTTACCCTCGGTGCTGGAGAAAATCGCCTGCGGAAGACCGGCCATGATATTCGCGAAGATGATCAGCGACATGCCATTGCCGATACCGCGCTGGGTAATGAGCTCACCAATCCACATGATCAGCATGGCGCCCGCGGTGAGCGTACCGACGATCATGAGGTCGAAGATGATCTCGGGAGCGCCGGCGCCATTAAAGCTGATGCCGAAGCTCTTAAAGAGGAAGAGGTAACCCACGGAGTTGAGGATTGCCAGAGCCAGGGTGAGGTAACGCGAATACTGCGTAATCTTGGTCTGACCGACCTCGCCCTCGCGGGCAAGCTCATGCAGGGAAGGCACGACGGCCTGGAGCATCTGGAGGATGATCGAGCTGGTGATGTAAGGCATGATGCCCAGCGAAAACACCGACACATAGCTCAAAGCGCCGCCAGAGAAAAGATTCAGGAGGGCCATAGCACCTGCGGCGACCGAATTGTTATCGGTCGAGAAAAGGCCCAGCATCCCCTGGAAGGGAATGCCGGGCACAGGAACGTGCGCACCAATGCGGTACACGACGAGCATAGCTATGGTAAAAAGAATCTTTTCGCGCAATTCTTTGATGCGGAAAGCATTCTTAAGACCATTTAGCACGGCAGCTCGACCTTTCCGCCGGCGGCCTCGATCTTGGCCTGCGCAGAAGCGCTGACCTTGTCGACCTTGACCGTGAACTTCTTGGTGAGCTCACCATTGCCGAGCACCTTGACGGGCTCGAACTCGCTCTTGGTGATGCGAGCGGCCTTAAGAGCGGCACCGTCGATCACAGCGCCGTCCTCGAACTTGCGCTCGAGACGCTCAACGTTAACAGCGGTGTACTCGATACGACGGGGGTTGCGGAAGCCAGGAAGCTTGGGCAGGCGCATAGCCAGCGGAGTCTGGCCACCCTCGAAGCCGGCACCCTTGGTGCCGCCAGAGCGGGAACCCTGGCCCTTCTGACCGCGGCCAGAAGTGGTGCCGTGACCCGAAGAATTGCCACGGCCGACGCGCTTGCGGTTCTTGGTGGAACCGGGCGCGGGAGTAAGATCGTGAAGCTGCATTTGCTACTCCTCTACAATCTCGACAAGGTGCTTGACCTTGAAGATCATGCCGCGGACGGACTCGTTGTCAGCAATCTCGCGAACCTCGCGGATCCTGTGGAGACCGAGGGCACGGACAGTACGGACCTGGTCCTGCTTGCAACCATTGGTGCTGCGGACCTGCTTGATCTTGATGGTGTCAGCCATGCTTAGTTCTCCTTACCGACGAACATCTCGGAGACCGTCAGGCCACGGCGAGCCGCGACGTCCTCAGGGCTGGAGAGCTCCTTGAGGCCCTCGACGGCAGCCTTGATGATGTTGAGGCCGTTGTCGGTACCGAGGGACTTGGACAGGACGTTCTTGATGCCAGCAAGCTCGAAGAGGGGACGCACAGCGCCGCCGGCGATAACGCCGGTACCCTCGACA
>CABUZE010000147.1 GCA_902495955.1 uncultured Collinsella sp.
GCGCGATCAAAATGGAACGCGGCTATACGACCTCACAATGTGGTATCCTATAGCCCGATGCGTTGACGGAGAGGGTTTTGCCCGCCGCGTCGCCGGCAAGAGAGGGAAGGTCATGGGCTGCAAGCCTTCCTGCGGTGGCAAGGGCCAAGCGTTCACTCCCGAGCAGCGACCTCAACGGGCACGCAGCCGGCGGCAGCGAGGCCCCAGTAGGGAAGCCGTGAGCCTCGCGATAAGGGGCGCAGAGTGGGCGCGGCGGGCCAGACATCCGCCGGGTCAAACAAGGTGGTACCGCGGAATTTAACCGTCCTTGGGCAATGCACATGCCCGAGGGCGGTTTTTTGTTACCGAACCGGGCCGCGCATCCGCAGCATCGGGCGGCGTCAGCCGTCCTGGAGCGCGGATGCGCGAGAGACGAAAGGGAAGACATGAGTCTGATTGATGATCTGGTCAAACTCGAGGAAGAGGCCAAGGAGCTCGTCACTAGCGCCGACGACGCCGCCAAGCTCGAGGCTGCGCGCGTTGAGCTGCTCGGTCGCAAGGGCCGTATCACCGGCCTGATGCGCATGATGGGCAAGCTCGCCCCCGAGGATCGTCCCATGATGGGCAAACGCGCCAACGAGATGCGCCAGCTGATCGAGGGCATGCTCGACGAGCGCACCACCGAGATGAAGGCTGCCGCCCTCAAGCACGCGTTCGAGCACGAGGCCGTCGACATCACGCTGCCGGGCATCCGTCCGCAGATCGGTCACCAGCACCTGATTAAGCAGATCATCGAGGAGGCCGAGGACATCTTCTGCGGCATCGGCTACACCGTCGAGTCCGGCCCCATGGTCGATACCTCCTACTACAATTTTACCGCGCTCAACGCCCCCATGGATCACCCGAGCCGTTCGGCCCGCGATACCTTCTACGTGGTCGACAACAACCCTGGCAGCGTCGCGCACCCCGAGGCTCACGCCCACGGCGAGTCCGACGTGCTGCTGCGCACCCAGACCTCGGGCGTGCAGATCCACACCATGGAGTCGCAAAAGCCGCCCATCTACATGATCTGCCCGGGCACCGTCTACCGTCCCGACACGGCCGATGCCTGCCACCTGCCGCAGTTCAACCAGATCGAGGGCCTGGTCGTCGACGAGGGCATCACCTTTGGCGATCTTAAGGGCACGCTCGACTACTTTGTTAAGTGCATGTTTGGCGAGGATCGCAAGACGCGCTATCGCCCGCATTTCTTCCCCTTCACCGAGCCTTCCTGCGAGGTGGACGTGAGCTGCCACGTCTGCGGCGGCAAGGGTTGCAACTTCTGCAAGCACAGCGGCTGGATCGAGATTCTGGGCTGCGGCATGGTCGACCCCAACGTCCTTATCAACTGCGGCATCGACCCCGAGAAGTACACCGGTTTCGCCTTTGGTATTGGTGCCGAGCGCGTCGCTGCCCTGCGCTACGACCTGCCCGACCTGCGCACGTTGATGACGGGCGACATGAGGTTCTTGAACCAGTTCTAGAACGCTTTCTTCTTAGTTGCAGTTTCCGGCTCAAAGCCGCATTTATGAAAGGAGACCAGTTATATGCGCGTTTCTTACGACTGGCTCAAGACCATGATCGATATTCCGGAGGATCCCAAGACCCTTTCGGACGAATATATCCGTACCGGCACCGAGGTCGAGGCGATCGACACCGTGGGCGAGTCCTTCGACCACGTGGTGACCGCCAAGGTGCTCACCAAGATCCCGCACCCCGATAGCGACCACATGTATGTGTGCTCGGTCGATGTGGGCGACAAGAATCTCGACGCCGACGGCAACCCCGCTCCGCTGCAGATCGTCTGCGGCGCGCAGAACTTCGAGGCCGGCGACCACATCGTCACGGCCATGATCGGTGCTGTGCTTCCCGGCGACGTTAAGATCAAGAAGAGCAAGCTTCGCGGCGTCGTGTCCATGGGCATGAACTGCTCTGCGCGCGAGCTCGGCCTGGGCGGCGACCACTCCGGCATCATGATCCTGCCCGAGGATACGCCCTGCGGCATGCCGTTTGCCGAGTACGTGGGCTCGAGCGACACCGTGCTCGACTGCGAGATCACGCCCAACCGTCCCGACTGCCTGTCCATGATCGGCATGGCCCGCGAGACCGGCGCCATCTTCGACCGCGATTTCCACGTTGAGCTGCCCGCCATCAAGGTCGAGACCGGCCGCGCGACCGACGACGAGCTTTCCGTCGAGATTGCCGACGAGGGCCTGTGCGACCGCTACGTTGCCCGCATCGTGCGCAACGTGAAGGTCGGCCCCTCGCCCGACTGGATGGTCAAGCGCCTCAACGCCCTGGGCGTGCGCCCGCACAACAACATCGTCGACATCACCAACTACGTGATGATGCTCACCGGCCAGCCGCTGCACGCCTGTGACCTCGACACCTTTGCCGAGCGCGATGGCCACCGCCGCGTGGTGGTTCGCGCCGCCCAGCAGGACGAGAAGTTCACGACGCTCGCCGGCGAGGAGCGCGTGCTCGACGCCGGCATGGGCCTCATCACCGACGGCGAGCGTCCCGTGGCACTGGCCGGTGTCATGGGCGGCATGGATTCCGAGATCGAGGACGATACCGTCGATGTGATGGTCGAGAGCGCCTGCTTCAATGCCGGCCGCACCTCGCACACCAGCCGTGACCTGTCGCTGATCTCCGACGCCTCCATCCGCTTTGAGCGCCAGGTCGACGAGACCGGCTGCGTGGACGTCGCCAATGTGACGTGCGCGCTTATCGAGGAGATCGCCGGCGGCGAGGTCGCCCCCGGCTATGTGGACGTGTTCCCCGCGCCCAAGACCATCGACAGCATCAAGCTGCGCCTGGCCCGCGTGCACGCCATCTGCGGTGCCGACATCGAGCCCGATTTTATCGAGCGTTCGCTCACTCGCCTGGGCTGCACCGTCGAGCGCGACGGCGAGGACTTTATGGTCACGCCGCCGAGCTTCCGTCCCGACCTGCCGCGTGAGATCGACCTGATCGAGGAGGTCCTGCGCCTATGGGGCATGGGTCGCGTCACGGCAACCATTCCGGCTGCCAAGAACCACATCGGCGGTCTGACGCGCGAGCAGAAGCTTACCCGCAAGGTCGGCGAGATCCTGCGCGCCTGTGGCCTCAACGAGACCACGACCTTTGGCTTTGCTGCCCCGGGCGACCTGGAGAAGATTGGCATGTCCACCGAGGGCCGCGGCTGCCCCGTGGTTCTCATGAACCCGCTGGTGGCCGAGCAGACCGAGAGGCGCCGTTCGCTGCTGCCGGGCCTGCTGCAATCCGTGGCCTATAACGAGGCC
>CABUZE010000148.1 GCA_902495955.1 uncultured Collinsella sp.
CCGGCGTCTCGTACGCGACCTCATCAAGGGACAGCTCACTCAAGTCGGCACCCGCCGTGCTGATCTCGCGATAGCGAATCTCACGCACCATCGCACCATCACCCCGAGCAGCCAGGCGGTTCTCAACGAGCTGGCGCAGGTTGGGCTTCTTGTTGCCCACCATAATGTCGTCGGAACTAAAGTCGCGGATCATGCGACTAATGCGGCAGAACGCCGGCGTCACCACGATGTCGTCGGCCAGCACGTCGAGCAGCTCCTCCTCGGTATAGGGGCGCCACTCGCCACGCTCGTAGCAGCCCACCAGACGCGAGCCATCGATGAGCGCACACGGATAGACCTTGACCTCGTCGGGCATAAAGGCCCCCTCGGTCATAAAGCGCACGTAGTCGCGCTTGTCCCCCTCCGGCGTGGCGCCCAGCAGGTTGAGCATAAAGTGCGCGTGGATCTTAAAGCCAAACAGGCGCGCAAGCGAAAACGCCTGCTCGATCTGAGCCACCGAAATGCAGCGCTCGTTGATATCGAGCAGGTGCTGGTCGAGGCTCTGGATGCCCATCTGAATCTTGGTGCAACCCAGGCGGCGGATGAGCTTGAGGGCCTGCGGCGTTACAGCATCGGGGCGCGTCTCGATAACGAGCCCCACCACGCGATGCTTCGCCGTCTCGTTGACGCGCTGCTGACGCTCAAGCTCATCCATCGTGGCGGTCTGCCACTCGGCGACCTCGCCCCACGGCGTACCGGGTCCGTACAGACGACGCACCGCGCGGTTATAGCCACCCACGGCAGCATCCACACGCCCCTGCTCGTCGGCAACACCGCTCGCAAGCTCGGCCTCGTCGGTCGCAATACCGACGGCCCGATAGCGTTCGCGACGCTCCGCCACCACCGGCGGCAGGGCATCGGCGGGAGCGTCATCGAGCAGGCGCCCCGCCTCGGCACGGCTGATGCCCGGACGCGCCAACATGGGGTTGGCCGCCACGCCGGCCACGGCATCGTCATTGAGCGCGCGGAAGAGCTCCGACATAAACCACATCTGATACCCTTGCGGATAGTCGCTCCAGGTACCGCCAAGCACAATGAGCTCGATCTTATCGGTCGCATGACCCATCTGCGAAAGCGCGGTCAAACGGGCGCTCACCTGCAGATATGGATCGAAGCAGTTTTGCTCTGCACGGGCACACGCCGGCTCGGCATGTAAATAGCTTTTGGGCATGCGCAGGTCGTTGGGACAAAACAGGCAATCGCCCGAGCACGGCCACGGCTTGGTGATGACGGTAATGGTTGCCACGCCCGAAGCCGTGCGACGAGGCTTCATACGCAGCACCTGCAGCAGTTGACGTTCCAGCTCGGCATCGACATTCCACCCAGCCCAACGAGCCGGCTCCTCACGTTTAACCCGCTGGTAGAACGGCAGCAGGCGACGCTTGGCCAAATCGCGCTTATCGGCGCCCTCGCGGCGCGCCTCAGCATGTATCAGTTTGACGAGCGCTTTGTCGTCCACGGTCTCACCGCGACGCAGAGCGTCGAGTATGTTCAAGATAATCTGTTCCATGTCCCCATTGTAAAGGCAAAGGCGCCGAAGCCGACCGCGGCCCCGACGCCTTCATCAAACAGCGCATCTAAGCATCTAAGTTTGCGGACTTAGCCCGCTGTCGTCACTCCGGATCAAACGACATGTCGCCCGAACCGACCTTAAAACGATACGTGGCAGACTTATCACCGTTGTCGAATTCATGATTCAATATGGTCTCGCCGTCGTAGCCAAGCGGAAGGAAATCGCTCTCGAAGTCACCGCTGCCCACAGTTAGGCTCGCCTTAAAGCCCGTTGAGTTCGGAACCGCTATCTCCACGTCGCCCGAGCCCACACTCACGTTCATCGACTTCGCGGGGGCCTGATAGAGCTCGAACGTCACATCGCCCGAACCGACCTCGGCATTCAGGGTATCGGTCACGGTGCCAGTAAACTCAACATCTCCCGAGTCCAAAGTCAGGTTGAGGTCATGGCACGCAATGCCCGCGACCGTCAGATCACCCGATCCCACCTTCGCCGTAATGCCGACCAGGTTATCGGCAACTTCGCGCGGCAGTTCGACGGTAACCGTGCGGTCAATGGCGCGCTCGTCATCGCAATCGAACTGGCGAATCTTGAGCGTAGAGCCCTTGATTTCGGCCAGGTTCTGGGTTGCCGCATCGAAGGCAACGGTCCCCGTTGCCACGCGACCGCTTTCAATTACGCGTACCGGCCCGCCGGAGACGTGTTTGACCTCGACCGTGCCCGACGTCACATCCAGGTCAAGCGATGTGAACGCGTCGGCATCAAACGTTTCGCTCGAAAGTTGCTGAGGCCGAGCGGAATAGCTGCCGTCGTCCAAGAGATTGTCCTCGTCAACCGCATCGTCCATACCAGACAAGCCGGATACGACATCGTCGAGATCCCACGGGCCATCATAATGAATCAAAGTCCGTGAAATGCCAAAAACAAGCCCGATGATGAGCACAAACGCTCCGATGCCAACGCCCAGACGCAGTCTGGATTCATGCGAAAACTTCATCATTCGTCACCCTCTTTGGCACACGGCTCAGCGGTGGCTGCGATAGCCACGTCAGCATCAGGTTCCGCAGAAGTATCCTTCCCCTGGGCCTTGACCGCCACCGGCGCCGGACCAACCTGGATATCCCCGCGCGCCCAATCGCCATCGAGCGCACGCGCCACCCAGTGATAGATGGGAATCGTAAAGAAGATCAGTGCGGGAAAAGGGCTGGCACCAACCAGGAACATCAGCAAAAAGAACAGCAGCCAGCACACGGCCCAATACGGGAACGACTGGAAGGGGCCCTTCACCGGAGTCGAGCCAACTGCGTGGCCACTCGTCGCCTGCGCCGTAGCAGCGTTGGCGGCCTGTGCACTCCAGCTTGCCGCCTGTGCCGCCTTAGCCGCGGCATCACTCGCCTGCGTTGCCGCTTCGGTGGCGCGCACCGCCGCCTCATGGGTGCGAGCGCGCTCTGCCGCCTCGGCCTCGCGCTGGCGGGCGCGATCCTCGTTCTCAAACTCGATATCGTCCTCGATCTCGTCGCTCGGATTGAGCAGCTCGTCCAGACTCACACCATAAAGCTTGGCGAGCGAGATCAGGTTCTCGGTATCGGGCGAGCTCTCCGCGCGCTCCCATTTGCTGACCGCCTGGCGCGACAGCCCCAGCTTTCGCGCCAGCCCTTCTTGGCTAAAGCCTTTGCTGCGGCGAAGGTCGGCGAGCCGCTGCGCGGTTTCTACATTCTTGGTACATCCTATGTGCTGC
>CABUZE010000149.1 GCA_902495955.1 uncultured Collinsella sp.
CATGAGAGATGATGAGAGGAGGTCTTATGCCGGGAGAGGGTTTTAAGGCGCTTGCCGATCCAACGCGACGGCGCATTTTGGAGTTGCTGCGCGAGGGCAATTGCACGGCGGGGGAGCTTGCCGAGCATTTCGATATCAGTAAGCCGTCGTTGAGCCATCACTTGGCGACGCTCAAAAACGCCGGGTTGGTGACCGACGAGCGCCATGGCCAAAACATCGTATACAGCTTAAACACCACCGTCATGCAGGATTTAATTGGCTGGTTTATGGGCTTTACAAACACGGAAGGTGATAAGGATGAATAACGAAAACAAGGGCATTCACCCCACGGGGGTATCGTCGCGCGTGTGGATTGCGCTGGTCGCTCTGTGCGTCGCCAATGTCGTAGCGCACCTCATGGTGATGCCGAGCTTGCCTGCGCAGATTCCCACGCACTGGGGCGCGAACGGCGCCGGCGACGGTTGGGGGCCTAGCTGGATGGCCTCCGCGCTCGGCGTGCTGCCTCTGGCGCTTCTCGCAATGTTCTGCGTGGTGCCGCGCATCGACCCCAAAGGTGAGGCATATCGAACCTCGGGCAAGTTCTATCAGGGCTTCGTAATCGCCTTCACCTTGTTCATGTGCGCCATAAGCTGGCTGGGAGAGCTTACGGTCTGGGGCGTGGTGCCGGCGGTCGGTTCGGTTAACGTGCTGATTTCCGGTGTTGTCGGTTTGCTGTTCATCGGCGTAGGCAACTATTTGTCGCGTGTGAAGCAGAACTATACGCTCGGTATCAAGACGCCCTGGGCACTTGCCGATCCCGAGAACTGGCGCCGTACGCAGCGCTTTGGCGGTGCCTGCTTTATGGTGCTGGGTGTTGGCCTGATTGTGATGGGCGTGGCGGGCAGCGTGCTTTCGAGTGAAGTCGTCGCCGCAGTGATTGCGGTTCTGGCGTTTGGTTCGGTCGGAGCCGTCTACGTCTACTCGTATCTGCTGTGGCGCAAATCGCAGCGAGCAGCTCGTTAAGGTTGCGGAAAACTAGCGTACGCAGTTCATAGTATGTTCCGGGGGACTTTTCCCAGGTAGTATTAGGGGGTATGGGCAACCATGCCCCTTTTTTCGTTAAGTTTCAGAGCTGGTTTCCTCATTTCGTTTCCACTAAAGCGAATCAAGAATAGAGAAACAGCAGGTAGAAAGGATAAAACAGGCAAATGGCAGAGTTCATCTACCAGATGTATCAGGCTCGCAAGGCCCATGGCGACAAGGTAATCCTTGACGACGTAACCCTGAGCTTCTACCCCGGTGCCAAGATCGGCGTTGTGGGTCCCAACGGCGTGGGCAAGTCGACCCTGCTCAAGATCATGGCCGGCATCGAGGAGGTCTCCAACGGCGATGCCAGGCTTACCCCCGGCTACACCGTGGGCATCCTGCAGCAGGAGCCGCCGCTCGACGACGACAAGACCGTCATCGAGAACGTGCGCATGGCATTTGGCGACATGATCGCCAAGGTCGATCGCTTCAATAAGATCGGCGAGGAGATGTGCGACCCGGATTGCGACATGGACGCCCTCATGGCCGAGATGGGCAAGCTCCAGGACGAGATTGACGCCGCCGACGGCTGGGATATCGATTCCAAGCTCGGCCAGGCCATGGACGCCCTGCAGCTGCCCGATTCCGACATGCCGGTCAACGTGCTCTCTGGCGGCGAGCGCCGCCGCGTGGCCCTGTGCAAGCTGCTGCTCGAGGCTCCCGACCTGCTGCTGCTCGACGAGCCCACCAACCACCTGGACGCCGAGTCGATCCTGTGGCTCGAGCACTTCCTGCACAACTACCAGGGCGCGGTGCTTGCCGTCACACACGATCGCTACTTCCTGGATAACGTTGCCGAGTGGATCTGCGAGGTCGACCGCGGTCACCTCTATCCCTACAAGGGCAACTACTCCACGTATCTGGAGACCAAGGCCGCCCGTATCGAGGCGCAGGGCAACCGCGACGCCAAGCTCGCCAAGCGCATGGAGGCCGAGCTCGAGTGGGTACGCAGCTCGCCCAAGGCCCGCCAGGCAAAGAACAAGGCCCGTCTGGCTCGCTACGAGGAAATGGAGGCCGAGGCTCGCGCAAGCCAGAAGCTCGACTGGACCGACATCCGCATTCCTGTGGGCCCGCGTTTGGGCAACAAGGTGCTCGAGGCTCATCACCTGCACAAGGAGTTCGATGGCCGTGTGCTCATCGATGATCTTTCGTTCACCCTGCCGCGCAACGGCATTGTGGGCGTCATCGGCCCCAACGGTGTCGGTAAGACCACACTGTTCAAGACGATTGTGGGTCTGGAGCCGCTGACTTCGGGCGAGCTCGAGGTGGGCGAGACCGTCAAGATTTCTTACGTCGACCAGAACCGTTCTGGCATCGACCCCGATAAGAACCTGTGGGAGGTCGTCTCGGATGGCCTGGACCACATGATGGTCGGCGAGACCGAGGTCCCCAGCCGCGCGTACGTGGCGAGCTTTGGCTTTAAGGGCCAGGACCAGCAGAAGCGCGCTGGCGTACTCTCCGGTGGCGAGCGCAACCGTCTGAACTTGGCGCTTACGCTCAAGCAGGGCGGCAACCTGCTGCTCCTCGACGAGCCCACGAACGACCTCGACGTCGAGACGCTGTCCTCGCTCGAAGCGGCGCTGCTCGAGTTCCCGGGCTGTTCGGTGGTCATTAGCCACGACCGTATGTTCCTGGACCGCGTTGCCACGCACATCCTGGCGTGGGAGGGCACCGACGAGAACCCGGGCAACTGGTATTGGTTTGAGGGCAACTTTGAGGCCTATCAGGCCAACCGTATCGAGCGCCTGGGCGAGGACGCAGCCCAGCCGCATCGTATCCACCGCAAGCTGACGCGTGACTAGTAGCAAGTAGAAAGGCCGCCACCAAGGGCGGCCTTTCTTGTAGCAATTGCACTGCAGCTATGCCCTAGCTGCTGGTTTGATTCATAATCAAAGTCATCTCTTTGGGATTAAAGCCCGTTTTTGCTATGAGTGATTTTCTAATTCCGTTTAAAACGTAAAGCCGCATTGGCTTGCAAGGACATAAGCAAATCGAATTGAAATATAACCAGTGCTGTAACGTTACAAAAAAGATTATAGAATAGGAGTACCTTATTAGTCGCTTCTCTAGAAAGAAGAACATATGCTTTCGCGTCGTCGTTTTCTGCAACTTGTCGCGTCTTCAATTGTCGCCTTAGCCGCACGTCCGAAAGAGGGTTTTGCTTCGACGGGCAATATTGATGGTGAGCAGATACAATTTACTTCTGAAATTGCGCAAGAGC
>CABUZE010000150.1 GCA_902495955.1 uncultured Collinsella sp.
ATTAGCTACCCGTGTGGGTTTGGCTAGGTTCGGGTGATTAGCTACCCGTGTGGGTTTGGCTAGGTTCGGGTGCTGTCCGTGCCGTGGGGTAAAATCGTTCAGTCAGAACACGAACCCGCATCGGAGCTCATCACATGGCATTCGTCCATCTGCACAATCACACTGTTTTCTCCATGCTCGATGGCGCAACCCGTATCCAGGATATGGTCAACCGTGCCGTTGAGCTGGGTATGCCCGCCGTTGCCATTACCGACCACGGCTACATGTACGGCGTGCCCGACCTGGCGCTGGCCTGCGACGCCGTCAACCACAACACGCCCGAGTATAAAACCTGGAGCCACGACAAGGCCTTCTTGGAAAAGGACCGCCGCGACGAGCTGGTGGAGCCCGATCCCGAGGAAAACCCGCGCGAGCATGCCCAGTATGTGAAGGACATGGCCATGTGGGACGAGAAGGGCAACATCGACGAGCTCAAGCCGCCCCTGGTCATCAAGCCCATCTTTGGCTGCGAGGTTTACTTTACGCCGGACGAGACGCTCGCCCGCGACCATAAGCCCGAGCTCTACCACATGATCCTTCTGGCCAAGGACCAGGAGGGTTACGTCAACCTGATGCAGACGGTCTCCGAGGCCGCTGTGCAGGGCTTTTACTACAAGCCGCGCGTGACGCTCGACAACCTGCGCCGCCACGCCAAGGGCATGATCTGCACGAGTGCCTGTATCGCCGGCATCATCCCCAAATACATCGACCGCGGTGACATGGAGGGCGCCGTCAAGTGGGCCGAGACCTTCCGTGACACCTTCGACCCCGGCGACTTCTACATCGAGATTCAGGAACACGGCATTACCACCGATAACGGCCTGACCGACGAGCAGATGGACCGCACGCTCATCGACATTGCCAAACAGGTGGGCGTCAAGGTCATCGCCACCAACGACTTCCACTACCTGCGCCGCGAGGACGCGCCCGTGCAGGACGTCATCATGTGTATTGGCATGAACGCCAAGGTCGACGACCCCAACCGCATGCGCATGACCGGCTCGGAGTTTTACATGAAGACCGAGGAGGAGATGCGGGCGATGTTCCCGTATTGCCCCGAGGCCTGCGACAACACGCTCGAGATTGCCGACAAGTGCTACGTGAAGCTGGACTGGGACTCCATCATCCTGCCGCGCTTCCCGCTGCTCGACCCCGGCGAGACGCACGAGAGCCAGTTCCGCCGCGAGTGCGAGAAGGGCCTGCGCCAGCACTACGGTGACGACTGGGCCACGCGCGAGATCGGCGGCGTCAACATCAAAGAACGCTTTGAGTACGAATACAAGGTCATCTGCGACAAGGGCTTTGCCGCCTACTTCTTGATCGTCGCCGAGTACGTGCAATGGGCCAAGGACAACGGCATCGGCGTCGGCCCCGGCCGTGGTTCTGCCGCCGGCGCTATCGTCGCCTACGCCATGAACATCACCGCGTTCGACCCGCTCGAAAACGGCCTGATGTTCGAGAGGTTCCTGTCCCCGCAGCGTACCGAGATGCCCGATATCGATATGGACTTCGACGATGAGCGGCGCCTCGAGGTCGTGGAGCACGTTCGCCAGCTCTACGGCCCCGAGAAGGTCACCCACGTCATCACCTACTCGACCATCAAGGCCAAGCAGGCCATCAACGATGCCGCACGCGTCCTGGACTACCCGGTCTACATGGGCCAGCGCCTGTCCAAGATGGTCTCGAGCGACCCCAAGGTCAAGCTCAAGCAGGTGCTCGACAAACAACCCGGCAAAGAGGATCTGTTTAACCCCGATTTTGCCGAGGCCTATAAAAAGGACGACGACGCCCGCCGCATCATCGACACGGCGCTCTCAATCGAGGGCCTCACCCGTGGCGAGGGCGTGCACGCGTGCGCCGTTCTGATCTGCCGCGACCCCGTCAACGAGCATGTGCCCACCAAGCTCGACACCAAGGGCGGCGTCGAGATTACCCAGTACGAGGGCCATACCGTCGCCGACATGGGCCTGCTCAAGATGGACTTCTTGGGCTTGCGCACGCTGACGGTTATCTCCAAGGCCAAGGCCAACATCAAAAAGAACTTCGGCATCGACATCAAAGAGGAAGATATTCCCTTTGACGATCCCGAGATCTTTAAGCTCATGGGCTCCGGTCACACCGCCGGCGTCTTCCAGGTCGAGTCCGCCGGCATGACGGCCACGATCAAGAACATGAAGCCCACCGAGTACAAGCACGTCGTGGCATTGATCGCCCTGTACCGACCGGGCCCGCTGGGCGCCGGCATGGTTTCGTCCTACATCAACCGCATGAACGGCAAGGAGCCGGCCGTCTCCTACGACGACCGTCTGGACGACATCCTGGGCGAAACCTACGGCACCATGGTCTACCAGGAGCAGGTTATGCTCATCTCCGTCGAGATGTGCGGCTTCTCCAAGGGCGAATCGGACTCGCGTATCCGTAAGCCCGTGGCTAAGAAAAAGATCAAGCTGCTCACGTCGACGGTGCTCCACTGGGAGGATGGCTCGGACGAGACCACCTACGACCACTGGATGAACGGCGCCATCAAGAACAACTACACGCGTGAGGTCGCCCAGAAGATTTGGGACGATGTTCTCGAGTTCGCGTCCTACGCCTTCAACAAGTCGCACTCCGCCGGCTACGCCATCCTGGTTATGCAGACGGCATGGCTCAAGGCGCACTATCCGCACGAGTACATGGCGGCCGTTCTGACGTCCTACACGGGCAAGACCGACAAGATCGTGCACTACGTCTCGGCATGCCGTCACGACGGCATCCCCGTGCTGTCTCCAGATGTCAACGAGTCCGGCACCGAGTTCACGGCTACCAAGGAAGGCGTGCGCTTTGGTCTGGCCGGCATCCGCGGCGTGGGTACCGGCGTGGCGCAGGCGATTATCGCCGAGCGCGAGGCAGGCGGCCCGTTTAAGACGCTGCACGACTTTGTCGAGCGCGTGGACTCGAGCCAGGCCAACCGCCGCGTGAGCGAATCGCTCATCAAGGCAGGCGCCTTCGACTCCACGGGGTATCCGCGCCGCCAGATGATGCACTTTGTGGACAAGAACAACCCCGAGAACATCATTGACGCCGCGATAAAGCGCCAGAAGGACCGCGCGAGCGGCCAGACCTCGTTCTTCGATATGTTTGGCGACGTTGAGGGCTCGGGCTTCGAGGTCAGCGTGCCCGATCCGGACGGCCAGGAATGGGACCGCCACCTCAAGCTGAGCCAGGAGAAGGAGGTCCTG
>CABUZE010000151.1 GCA_902495955.1 uncultured Collinsella sp.
AGGGCCTGGCTCAGCAGATTGCAGCCGGCAACGTGCCCGAGAACCTCATGAACCAGAATATTTGGACGCTCGACCTGCCGGGCCTCGTGGCGGGTGCCAAGTATCGCGGCGAGTTTGAGGAGCGCCTCAAGAACGTGATCCAGGAGGCCACCGAAGCCGACGACGTCATCCTGATTATCGACGAGATGCACACCATCATCGGTGCCGGTTCTGCCGAGGGCTCCATCGACGCGAGCTCCATGCTCAAGCCCGTGCTCGCGCGCGGTGCCTTCCAGATTATCGGCGCCACCACGGCCGAGGAATTCCGCAAGTACCTCACCAAGGACCCGGCCTTTGAGCGTCGCTTCCAGACCATCGATGTCGAGGAGCCGAGCGTCGAGGACACGGTCAAGATCCTGACCGCGCTCAAGCCGCGCTACGAGGAGCATCACCATGTGCGCTATACGCAGGGTGCTATCGAGGCTGCCGCGAACCTTTCCAACCGCTACATCCAGGATCGCTTCCTGCCCGATAAGGCCATCGACCTCATCGACGAGGCCGGTGCCCGCGCTCGCATCGCCGCGAATCGCGCGCCCGAGCCGGTGCGTGAGGCCGAGCATCGCATAGAGGAGCTCAAGGCCGCCGCGCAGGAGGCCACCGAGAGCGACGATATGAACAAGGCCGCCGAGATCACCGAGCAGCAGAAAGCTGCCGAGATTGAGCTCGCCGAGGCCAAGGCCGCCTGGACGGCCGAGCTCGACGCCAGCCCGCTCACCATCGACGTGAGTCAGATCGCCGATATCGTGTCCGTGACTTCGGGCGTGCCGGTGTCCTCGCTTACCGAGAGCGAGAGCCGTCGCTTGCTGCAAGCCGAAAGCGTGCTCAAGACGCGCATCATCGGTCAGGATGAGGCTGTCGAGGCCGTTGCCAAGGCCGTGCGCCGCAGCCGCTCGCCGCTCAAGGACCCGCGCCGCCCCGGCGGCAGCTTTATCTTCCTGGGCCCCACCGGCACGGGCAAGACCGAGCTCGCCAAGACGCTCGCCGAGTATCTCTTTGGCAGCAAGGACGCGCTTATCAGCTTCGATATGTCGGAGTTTGGCAGTGAGTTCGAGGTCTCTAAGCTCATCGGTAGCCCTCCGGGCTATGTGGGCCACGACGAGGGCGGCCAGCTCACCAAGGCCGTTCGCCGTCATCCGTACTCGGTCGTGCTGTTCGACGAGATCGAGAAGGCGCACCCCGACATCTTCAATATCCTGCTGCAGGTGCTGGAGGAGGGCCGTCTGACCGATAGCCAGGGCAAGACGGTCGACTTCCGCAATACGGTGATCATCATGACGTCCAACGTGGGCGCTCGCGAGATCGCGCAGGATGCGAGCGTTGGCTTTGGCACCACCGGTGAGCAAGGCCTTACCTCGAGCGAGATTAAGGGCCGTGCGATGGGCGAGCTCAAGCGCCTGTTCCGCCCCGAGCTGCTCAACCGTATCGACGACATCGTGGTGTTCCAGAAGCTTTCGGGCGAGAACCTGACCAAGATCGCGCACCTGCTGGTGGACGACCTGCGTCAGCGCCTGATCGCCAATGGCATGAATATCAAGCTCACCGATGCAGCCTACGACAAGATCGTGGCCGAGGGCACCGACCTCACCAACGGCGCGCGTCCGCTGCGCCGCGCCATCCAAAAGCTCATCGAAGACCCGCTGTCCGAGGAGCTGCTGGCCGGCGAGTGGGGCGAGGGCGATACCGTCCTGTGCGACGTGGCCGACGGCAAGTTCGTCTTTAGCCATGGCACAGGCGAGATTCCAGCGCCGCGTCCGGCAGGTGCGCTCGGGGGCGATACCGCTCCGGCAGCGCCGCACACCGGAAACGCCGCGCCTGTGAGCAGTGGCGTGAGCTCGGGCCCCGGCGGCATGATGCAAGCCGGTTCCGGCGCGCTGTAGGGATTAAACATACCTTGTATAACGGGGGCGTTTCCGATAAGGAGGCGCCCCCGTTTCTATTGAAATGTGCTTCAATCTGCCGTGCTATACTGAAATTAAGATTCAGTATAGCAAAGGAGTTGATATGCCTACATCAATACTCGACACGCGGCCAGTTCAGATGAACGTGCGTATAGATCGCCAGCTCAAAGAGGCAGGAGACGCCGTACTGACTCATATTGGCATGACGCCGTCACAAGCTGTGAGGGAGCTGTGGCAGTACTTGACCGAGAACGGTCATATGCCCGTCGCAAAAAAGAATGATGACGAAGTCCTGCCTGACGACATACGATCGAAGGAGAGTTCGTCCCGCGTCTCGGAAGGGGCTGCGTTAATTTCGAATTTTTATGAGCGGTTCTCGATTCAGAGGCCGAGCCCCGATGAAGCCTTTGATTACGACGAGTTATACGATCAAATGATGAGCGAGAGATTCAGCGATTGGATCGAATTATGAGCGGCGTCGGAACGAAACGTGTGCTCAAGCTGTTGATCGACACGAACGTCTGGCTAGATTACTTTCTCGCTCGTACGAATGCGACCAGGCCGATAGTCGAGCTCCTTTCTCGCGCGGCGGAAGCGGAGGATATCGTCCTCTTCTCGTCCTCCCTGTCTGTCAAAGACATCTATTACATTCTGGGGAGGACGATGAAGGCCGACGCCCGCCGTGAGGGGGCTCTCACTCCCGAAGCCATCGCCGGTGCCGACGAGACAGCGTGGGCGTGTGTTCGCCTGATTCGGCAAAAGTCGATTATTGCCTCGGTCGGTGCAGACGAGGTCTTCGACTCCTTTGTGTTCAAGTATCATCACAACGACTTTGAGGACGACCTGTTGCTGGGCGTCGCCAATCGCATTGATGCCGATTACGTCGTGACAGAGGACAAAAATCTCATCAAACATACCAATGGTGTATGCATTAATGTTCAACAGGCGTTGAAGTTGGTTGAAGGGTCCAACGTCCCTTCGGCACGGCCCGTCTAACCTGCTTTATCTTGATAAAGTGGCGTTTCCTCGCCGTTAGCCGATGATGCGAGGGCGCTCGGCGTTTTCGACTGGTTTATGCACGCAAAGTCTGGGAATATACAAGTCGCATGTCTTACTGTCTAACCAGTTGCGCCAAGGAGGCACCATGGACTACAAGATTACCGGCTACGAGCCCGCCCAGCTGTTCCATTTCTTTGAGGAGGTCAGCGCGATCCCCCGTGGGTCTGGCAACGAGAAGGGCATCAGCGATTTCCTGGTCGCGTTTGCCAAGGAGCGCGGTCTCGATGTGTATCAGGATGAGGTCTACAACGTCATCATTCG
>CABUZE010000152.1 GCA_902495955.1 uncultured Collinsella sp.
CACGCGCGTCTTCAATCTCGGGCAGCAGGAAGTTGTAGATGACTTCGATGATCATCGTGGCGCTGATCTTGGAGAACGCAAAGTCGCCCGTGGTGAGCAGCGCCTCGTGGTTCACGGTGTTAAAGGTGTAGCCTGCCAAACGAGCAAGCGGAGACTTGCTGTCGCTGCTGATGACGACTACGGTTGCGCCGCAGTCGCGAGCCGCTTTTGCCATGCGATTCAGTCGGCGCGATTTGCCGGAGTTTGAGATGAGCACGATAACGTCACCCGGGCGCAACGTGAGCGCAAAGCCGATTGATGTCTCGCTAATGGTGCTCGCCATGCAGCGCAGGCCCAGCTGCGAAAACTTAAACGTCGCATCGAGCGCGACCGCGTTCGTATTGCCCACGGCGGCGAACTCAATAACGCCGGCATTCTTAAGTGCGTGCACAACTGCGGCCAACGTGTCGTGATCAATGCCGTCGATGGTCGCATTAAGCTCGCTCACCTTGGCAGCCAGGATGTTCTTGAGGCTCTGCTCCATATTGTCGAGCGAGACCTCGTCGGTCAGGCCCTCGTTGCGCTGGCTTTCCAAATCCCTCGCCAACGAAAACTGAAAGCTGCGGAAGCTACCAAAGCCAAGCTTGCGGCAGAAGCGCGAAACGGTCGCCTCGGACGTGGCGGCGGCGCGTGAGAGCTGAGCGGCCGTGAGGCGCGGCGCCTCGGACTGGTGCTCCAATATATAGTCGACAATGCGCTGCTCGGACTCGCTGTATCCCTGATGGGTGCTTATGAGGGAAAGTGCGCTCTTGCTACTATCGGTCATGGATGGCTCCTGGTTGGCATGAAAATCCAATTTGATTTGCAATGCCATAGTATACGGGCATTTCCAATTACAAGATACACCTTGCCGTTTCAAGTGTTGATGGTAAACTTTCACCTACCGTTTACGGTTATGAAAGAACCTTTCACCGGAGAATTGCGCCAAGTCTCTTCTCACGCGGACGGTAGGTTGGTATCTTTCAGTTGTGGAAAAACGCGCATCGAAGCGCGTGTAGGGGAGCGCCCGCGGGCGCTGTACTCAAGAAGGAGGGACACATGGCTAAGTTTGACATCATCGCCGCGACCGGTTGCCCGACCGGCATTGCGCACACCTTCATGGCGAAGGAGGCGCTGGAGAAGGCAGCTGCCGAGCGAGGTCTGACTATTAAGGTCGAGACTCATGGCCAGGTCGGTGTCGAGAACGAGCTCACCAAGAGCGAGATCGCTGGCGCCAAGGCCGTCGTCGTGGCAGCCGATAAGGATGTCCAGGCTGAGCGTTTCGCCGGTAAGCCCATGGTTTCCGTTGGTGTTTCCAAGGCCCTGTCCGTTGAGGCCGCCGGTAAGCTGATTGACCGCGCGCTCGCCGCCAAGGGCGACAGCACGGTTGCAGCCGCTGCCGATGTCGAGGATGAGGTCGAGGAGAAGGAGTCCATCGGCCACGTCATCTACAAGCACCTCATGAACGGCGTCAGCCACATGCTGGTCTTCGTTGTTGCTGGTGGTGTTCTGACCGCTGGCGCGTTCCTGTGGGGCATTACGTCCTTCGATTCGACGGCGTCTGACTACAACAGCTTTGCTGCGATGCTCAAGATCATCGGCGGCATCGCCATGAACCTTATGGTTCCGGTGCTTTCCGCCTACATCGCCGAATCCATCGGCAAGCGCCCGGCGCTCGTCCCCGGCTTTGTTGCCGGTATGATCGCCATCCAGGGCCTGCCTGTTATCGCCGAGACCGGCATGATCGATGCCGGTGGCGCCGGCGTGGGCTTCGGCTTCCTGGGCGGCATCGTCGGCGGCTTCCTCGCTGGCTATGTCATCCTGCTGCTCGAGAAGGTCTTTGCCGGTCTGCCCAAGAATCTGGACGGCCTCAAGGCTATCTTCCTGTACCCGCTGTTCTCGACGGCTATCGTCGGCCTGGTCATGCTCGGCATTTCCGGCCCCATGGCTGCCATCAACACCGCCATGATGGACTTCCTCAAGGGCCTGTCCGCCTCTGGCGCCGTTGTCCTGGGTCTTGCCATTGGCTGCATGTGCGCCTTTGACATGGGCGGCCCGGTCAACAAGGCTGCTTACGTCACCGGTACCGCTATGCTCACCGAGGCTCTGGCCGCCGGTGTTGGCACCGATACCTATAACTTCGGCACCAACTTCATGGCTGCCGTCTCCGCCGCCTGCATCGTTCCGCCGCTGATCACCACCTTTGCCGTCGTTGTCGGCAAGAAGTACTTCAGCCAGGAGGATCACGACGCCGGTGTCGTCAACCTCATCCTTGGTTGCACCCACATCACCGAGGGCGCCATTCCGTTCATGACCAAGAACATCTGGCCCGTCATGCCCATCATGATGCTCGGTTCCTCCATCGCTTCGATCCTGACCATTATGTTCAACGTTCACGATCCGGCGCCTCACGGTGGCTTCCTGGTCCTGCCCGTTGTCGAGAACGGTCCGCTTTGGGTCCTCGCGATCCTCATCGGCGCTGTGGTCGGTGGCATCCTGTTCGTGGCCTTCAAGAAGTACGACTTCGAGAAGAACCAGAAGGCCGCTCCTGCAGCCAAGCCGGTTGAGGCCCCCAAGGCCGCTGCCGTCGAGGCCCCCAAGGCCGAGGCTGACGACTTCGTGAAGGTCGAGAACGTCTTTGTCGCCGAGGACTTCGCTTCTCGTGACGAGGCTCTGAGCTTCGTTTCCAACCAGGCCGTCAAGGCCGGTATCGCCGGCGACGCCGACGCCGTGATGAACGCCTTCCTGGCCCGCGAGGCCGAGGGCACCACGGGCATGATGGAGGGCTTCGCCATCCCGCATGCCAAGTCCGATGCCATTACCGAGGCTGCCGTCATCGTCGTCAAGGACGAGTCCGGCGTGACCGGTTGGGACACCATGGACGGCGCTCCCGTCAACGTGGCCATCGCCCTGCTCATCCCCGGTGCCCAGGCCGGCACTACGCACCTCAAGATCCTGTCCAAGGTCGCCGAGGCGCTCATGGACGAGGACTTCCGTGCCACCGTCAAGGGTTCCACCGACGCCGCCGAGATCGCCAAGACGATCAACGCCCGCCTGGTCTAATTCCACGGTACGCGAATAACATCGCCCCTTGTAACAAAGGCGGAGACCCTCACCAGGGCCTCCGCCTTTTTTCATCCCGAAATAAGTTGCGGTGAAATAGGGACTAATAAACCGTTTTACCGCTAGAACCAAGAACTATTTCACCGCCACTTACAAAAGGGTATAG
>CABUZE010000153.1 GCA_902495955.1 uncultured Collinsella sp.
ACGCAAATCGACTTCGCCCGCGCCGGGCAGATCACACCGCAAATGAAGGAGGTCGCCGAGCGCGAGCATCGCGACCCCGAGTACATCCGCGAGCGCGTGGCCGACGGCCGCATCGCCATCCCCGCCAACATCGTGCACATCAAAAAGGGCATGCGCGCCTTTGGCGTCGGCGAGGGCCTGTCCACCAAGGTCAACGTCAACCTGGGCATCTCGGGCGACAAGGCCGACGCCGCCGAGGAATGGAAGAAGGTCAAGATCGCCGAGGACTTTGGCGCCGACGCCATCATGGACCTCTCCAACTCGGGCAAGACACGCCAGTTCCGCCAGCAGCTCATCGACGAGACGCCGCTCATGGTGGGCACCGTCCCCATGTACGACGCCATCGGCTACATGGAAAAGCCGCTGGTCAAGCTTACCAAGGATGACCTGCTCGAGGTCGTGCGCGCGCATGCCGAGGACGGCGTGGACTTTATGACCATCCACTGCGGCATCAATAAATCGGTCATCAAAACCTTCAAGGAGACCGGCCGCCTTATGAACATCGTCAGCCGCGGCGGTTCGCTGCTGTTTGGATGGATGGAGGTCACCGGCAACGAGAATCCGTTCTACGAGTTCTACGACGAGGTGCTCGAGATTTGCCACGAGTACGACGTGACGATTTCGCTCGGCGACTCCTGCCGCCCGGGCTGCCTCTACGACTCCAATGACGCCACCGAGACCGCCGAGATGATCGAGCTGGGCAAGCTGTGCAAGCGCGCCTGGGCCGCCGGCGTCCAGGTTATGGTCGAGGGACCGGGCCACATGGCGCTCGACGAGATCGCCGCCAACATGAAGCTGCAGAAGCGCCTGTGCCACAACGCCCCGTTCTATGTGCTGGGGCCGCTGGTGACCGATATCGGTGTGGGCTACGACCACATCACCGCCGCCATCGGTGGCGCCATCTCCGCAAGCTCCGGTGCCGACTTCCTGTGCTACGTGACGCCTGCCGAGCACCTGTGCCTTCCCAACGCCCAGGATGTGCTCGACGGCCTCATGGCCACTAAGATTGCCGCACACGCCGCCGATATCGCCAAGAAGGTACCGCACGCCCGCGACATGGACGACAAGATGGGCCAGGCGCGCCGCAAGCTCGACTGGGATGCCATGTGGAAGTGCGCTCTCGACCCGGTCACCGGCAAGAAGCGCTACGAGGAGTCCCCTGCCGCCACTGAGGGCACCTGCACCATGTGCGGCAAGATGTGCGCCGTCCGCACCGTTAACAAGGTGTTCGAGGGCACGACGATCGAT
Organism: uncultured Collinsella sp.; assembly: GCA_902495955.1. Lineage (GTDB taxonomy): Bacteria > Actinomycetota > Coriobacteriia > Coriobacteriales > Coriobacteriaceae > Collinsella. The sequence continues at coordinate 1,288 of CABUZE010000153.1, forward strand.
CTTGGCATGGAGGATTAGCTTTTTCGAGGCAATCGCCATCAAGCCTGCTGTAACGCCCGTCAATTGTTGACTTGTGAACATTTGCTTATATTTGCGTAAAGATTGCATCGCCCGCCCGGGATCGGCATACAGCCGGCCCGGGCATCTTTATAATGCGGGGTAAAAGACCCATTTGAATCCGACCGGACAAGGGAGCGAACATGGATCGCAGTAAGGTACCCGCCGTTCTATCCATCGCGGGATCCGATTCCAGCGGCGGTGCCGGCATTCAGGCCGACATCAAGACCATTACGGCGCACCGCCTGTATGCCGAGACGGCCATTACAGCCATCACCGCACAGAACACCCTGGGCGTCACCGCCGTGCAGGATATCTCGCCAGATATCGTAGCCGCGCAAATCGACGCTGTCTTTGACGACATCCGCCCGAGCGCCGTCAAGATCGGCATGGTTTCTTCTGTCGAGATTATCGAAGTCATCGCCGACCGCTTGAGCGCTTGGAACGCAACGAACGTGGTCGTCGACCCCGTCATGGTCGCCACCTCGGGCGCTCGTCTCATTGCCGAGGATGCCTCCGAGGCACTCACCCGCCGCCTGTTCCCGTTGGCAACCGTCATCACGCCCAACATTCCCGAGGCTATGGCGCTGCTCGATTACGAGGTCGATTCCGAGCGCACACAGCAAAATGCCGCCATGCTTCTCACCCGCCGCTTTGGCTGCGCGTCCCTCGTTAAGGGTGGGCATTTTGTCAACGAGGCCAACGCTGTGCTCGCAGAGCCCGCGCCGCTCGATGACGAGGGTAACCACCTGGGCGATCCGCTCACCACGTGGTTCCGCCACAAGCGCATCGAGACCGGCAACACGCATGTCACTGGCTGCACGCTTTCGTCCGCCATCGCCTGCGCGCTGGCCCAGGGCATGGAACTTGCCGACGCCATCAACGCCGGCAAGGCCTACCTAACCGGCGCTCTCGCCGCCGGCTTTGACATGGGCAAAGGCTCCGGCCCCGTCAACCATATGTGGCAGTATTAAAGCCCGCAGCCCAAAACCACCGCAAAGGGGACAGGCACCTTTGCGGTGGTCCCCACAAACATCTCGATCTGTAACAGTAACTCGGCAAAATCGACCCTAGATGTTACAGATCAAGACAAACAAACGATCCAAAGCACCGCAAAGGTACCTCTGTGGTGCTTTGGGTCGCGCTACTCACCAAGCATCTCTTTGAGCTTGGCTGCCACGGCGTGGCCCAGGCTCTCGTGGCTTTCGGGCATCATGTGCAGATAATCGATATCGCCCGGCTCGGCAAACTCGGCGGCATTCAAAAAGTCGCAGCCAAACTGCTCGGCCACGTGCGCGTAGTACTCGGCAAAATGCTCCGAGGCCTCGACGGAATGCTTGTCAAAATCGGTCATATATACATCGGCGATCTGCGGCTTGATCTTGATAGGAGCCATCAGCAGAATTCGCGGACAAGGCGCGGCGTCGGTCCACGGAAACGCGCGGACGGCGCGAATCAGTGCCATGGCGCCACGGGCGATATCGGAAGCTGTCACGTTAAAGACCGTCTTACAGTCGTTGGTGCCCAGCATGATCACAATGGCGTCCAGCGGCTTATGGGCCTCGAGCAGCATCGGAAGCGCGCGAATGCCGTTGAGGTTAGTGTCCAGATGGCACATATCGTCGCGCACCGTCGTGCGGCCGTTAAGCCCCTCCTCAATCACATGCCAGCCCTCGCCCAGGTCACGCTGCGCCACGCCGCACCAGCGCACATCCTGCGCATAGCGCACCGCGGTGCCATCGCGCATACCAGCCGGATCATAGCCATAGGTATTGCTGTCACCAAAGCACAGAACGTTTTTCATCGTAAGCCCTTCCTTTAGTAAAAAGCCGACGGGAGCAGCCCTCCCGCCGGC
>CABUZE010000154.1 GCA_902495955.1 uncultured Collinsella sp.
ACGACCGCTGGTGCCTGCGCCCATGTAAAAGACGCGCCCGCCGCGCTCGAGTGCCTCAGCAGCCCAGTCGATTGCTGTGGCAACCTGGGGCAGCACTTCTGTGACCGACTGGACGGCACGAAGATCCTCATCGTTCATCGTCGTGACGATTTGCAGCGATGTCATCGTATCGAGGTCCATTGACCTTTGATTACGCTGTTCGGTCGTGAATTTTGTTAAATCGAGCATTTCATTCACCTCATCTTTCCTGTTTCTCGATGTAGTTTTGCTTAATGACATGCGTCGCCCGTTCGTAGTCGCTGGCAACGTAAGCAGCGTACAGGGCATCGACAACCATAAGCTGGGCCATACGCGAAGCCATGGCACCGCTGCGGACCAAGGGTTCACTCGCGGCGACGCCGAGCACGGCATCGGCCATGGTGGCAAGCTTGGATGATCCATCTACTTTGGTAACGGCCACGACGGGACAGTTGTGACGTTGAGCCTCGGCGGTGCAGTCCAGCACCTCTTGCGTCAAGCCCGAGTAGCTAAAGGCGATTGCCATATCGCCCTCATGCATGTTCTTGGCACACAAGAGCTGATCATGCCAGTCGTCGTACAGATGGCACTCTTTGTCGACACGCATGAGCTTTTGCGCCAGATCGTGTGCGACCAAACGAGAGGCACCAATACCGAACAGATTGACCGCGCGTGCCCGCTTAAGACGGGCCGCGCATCGCTCCAAGACGGTGTAATCGAGCGTTCGCGCCGTCGCCTCGATCGTGCGCACGTTGCTTTTCATCACCTTCCCCACGATACGTTCGACGCTGTCATCCGTGGAGATGTCCTCGAGGGCTACGTCTTTCTTGTCGCCTAAGAGCGCCAGCTCGGCAATCAGTTCGCGCTGGAACTCCTTGTAGCCCGCAAAACCCAAACGCTTGCAAAAGCGCAAAATGCTCGAGGGCGAGGAGAACGTGACATCGGCAAGACCGCGGACGGACAGCCCGACCACCTCGTGCGGATGAGCGCTTACATATGCGATGACATTGCGTTCCGCCGGGCTCGCGCTGAGCTCACGCTCGCGAAGCCGCAAAAGCAATCCGTTTGCCATCTCAAACACCTCCGTTGAGAAGAATTAAAGACCAACGAACGATTCGTACCGGATACAAACAGCTTTTGCGGTACATTGTGCCGCATCGTGGCGCACAAAGGGCGAGCGTTCTACCGCTCGCCCCTCAAATCCGACCGCTCGGAAATACGCGCGACACAAAATAATTCAACGAGGTTGCATTATCAGAAACGGGTTTGTTACCGGCTAGCGCCTCGCATGGGCGCCGATCGGCCGAGTCGCATGGCGCACCAACGCCGCTGCCAGCAATACCAACAGCATGGCGGTGACATAGCCCGCAGCATCGAATCCTAAATCGATAACGTCGAAATGCCTGCCGGGAACAAAGATCTTATGCACCCGATCGCCAATGGAACAGGCGGCGCAAAATAGCAATACGGGCAGGCAACGGGAGCATACGCTCCACGGACGCCTGGAAAGGCAAACCACGACCACCGAGGCGAACAATCCGACGAAGAAAAACTCTACGGTATGGGCAACGCGACGGACGTTTGTGCCCACCCACATGCGAATGGAAGCAAGTCGGCCAGACCGGACATTCGAGGCAGCCGAATCGGTGCCCCCGGTCATTCCGTTCTCCGTCTGAGCTTCACCCGTGGCATCGGCTGCCTGTACGCCCGTAGCCTGACCCTCCACCACACGCGCGGTGGACTCGCTCAGCAACGACGTCTCCACCGCATTTTGCTCCGTCAGCACCCAGATGCCCGCCAGCGTTGCAGCGAACAGAACGATCGCGGTCCATCCGATTATTTGTTTTACGCGCGCCAAGGGCGAACCTCCTTTTTTGAATATCAGCGAGTGTAGCCCCAAATGGCATCGTCACCGTATCAAAATTTGAATCGCAACAGGAAGCGACAAAGCGACGCAAACCCCTACCCCGCCTCGCGCATCCAGCGATCGAACGTCCCCACGCACACGCCCAGGCACTTTGCTGCCTGGCTGCGGGTAATATCGCCTGCCTCATAGCTATCGCGCACCAGCTCAAACTGAGGAGGGCACGGCTTGCGAGGTCGACCGAAACGAACCCCTCGCGCCCGCGCCGCTGCAATTCCCTCCGCCTGGCGCCGATGGATATTCTCGCGCTCCACCTGCGCCACGTAGCTCAGCAGTTGCAGCACAATATCGGCAATCAGGGTGTTGGTCACATCCGGCGTGCCGCTGGCCCTGGCGCGCGTGTCAAGCAATGGCATGTCCAACACCACAATGGCAACCCCGAACTCCTTGGTAATGCGTCGCCATTCCTCAAGAATCTCGGAGTAATTACGGCCAAGTCGGTCGATAGAAAGCACCACCAGCACGTCCCCGTCTCCCAGGACGTGCAACAGCTCGCGATAATGCGGTCGATCGAAGTCCTTGCCGCTCGCATGGTCGGCATAAATATTCGCCGAGCCACAGCCATAGGCGCCCAGCGCATCCAGCTGCCGATTAAGATTCTGCTCGCGCGAACTCACCCGCGCATACCCGTACACCGTCGCCATCTCATCCCCGCTTTCTTGTAAACCTGCCAAAAGGGACAGGTTTATTTTGGTAGGTTTTACCTCTCAAATAGCAGGTAAGCGGGCGGCCGAGCAGACGGCAAGGTAGCCACGATCCAAATGCGGAGGGCGGCCCCGAAAGACCGCCCTCCGCTCCCCCACCATGAGTCGGGATTTAGCTAATGGATAAGCTTAAAGTCCAAGTGTCCACGCGTGGTATTGACGCGCGAGACCTCGATGATCACACGCTGCCCCAGTTCATAGCGGGTCCCCGTGTCGGCACCTGTGAGCGTGAGCGCGTCCTCGTCAAACTCGAACCACTCGTTGCCCAGGCTCTTGATCGAAACCAGGCCTTCGACCTGTGTCAGGTCCAAGCGTACGAACAGGCCCATACTGCTGACCCAGGAGACCGTTCCGGCATAGCGCTCGCCCAGGCGATCCTCATAGTACTGGGCAATCTTGATCTTTTGCGTCGCATGGCTGGCGGCATCGGCCGCACGCTCCGCATCGCTGGACGCACGGCAGATCTGCGGCAGAATGCGCGGCAGCGACTCGCGCCCCTTGCCGATCAGCCGCGGCGTACGG
>CABUZE010000155.1 GCA_902495955.1 uncultured Collinsella sp.
CGCTTTCGCGTGGCCAGCGACAAATGGTGGCGCTTGCCTCCGTCGTAGTGGTTGAGCCCAAGATCGTCGTACTCGACGAGCCCACGAGCGGCCTTGATTACCGCGAATGCATGACCGTCATGGAAACGGTGCGCACCATGGCCGAGCGTGGCTGCGCCGTTATCATGGTCTGCCACGATATGGAAGTCGTCTCGGATTTTGCCGAGCGCATTGTGGTAATGGCCGACGGTCGCATCCTCGACCGCGGCCGCACGCACGAGCTATTCTCGAACATCGATCTCATGCGGCGTGCCTACGTGGAGCCTCCCCAGGTTATTGAACTCTCGCGCCGTCTGGCATCTTCCGTCTCGCCCGCTTTTGCGCAGGTGAGCGAGGTCACCGATGTCGTTCGAATTACCAAGGAGATGGTCCACCGTGGTTAACGTCATCGACTACATGCCGGGCGATACGCTACTGCATCGCCTGAACCCCGTCGTCAAACTGGGCCTCGCCGCCGCCATCATCGTCGGCATCTTCTTGTCCGACACCTACGTGGCGCTGCTGGGCTTTTTGGCACTCACCCTTGCGCTGGGTGCCTATGCCGGCGTCGTCGACCGTCTGTTCTCGCTGCTCAAGTTGCTGATCCCGCTCGCGCTTATCATGCTGGTGCTCCAGCTGGCCTTTATGCGCGATGGCAACGTGGTGTGGGGCTTTATCACCGACACGGGCCTCATCACAGGATCGAAGGCCTGTCTGCGCCTACTGGGTGTGGCGTTACCACTCATCCTCATGCTCAAGGTGACCAAGCTCAACGACCTTGCCAACGCCTGCGTCGAGGTGCTGCACGTACCGTATCGCTATGCCTTCACCTTTACCACGGCGCTGCGCTTTGTGCCGGTGTTTGGTCAGGAGATGAACGCCATCATGGAGGCGCAGACCGCACGCGGCGTCGAGTACGACACCAAGAACCCCATCAAGAAGCTTAAGCTCATGCTGCCACTGTGCGTGCCACTGCTCATCTCGAGCGTGGGCAAGACCGATGCCACAGCCTTGGCGGCAGAACAGCGCGGCTTCTATCTGCGTACGCGCGCCAGCTCGTACAAGCGCTATCCCATCAAGGGTCTGGACATCGCCGTGCTCATCGTCAGCATCGTCCTCATCGCCATCGGCTTCCTGTTCTAGTTCACCACCGACAGCAACCGCCCAACACAAAAGGCCTCAGCTCGCACCAAACGAGCCGAGGCCTTTACTGTTTCACCAGATAAAACCTACCAAAATTAACCTGTCCCTTTTTGGCGGGTCGGAAGCTAGAGGCGGTAGGGGGCGCCGCTGCGGATGATGGATTCGCGCACCAGGACATCCATGGCGTCGAGGGTGATCTCGGGCATCTCTCGGTACTTTTGCAGCACCGAGAGCTCGGTGCAGGCCAGAATGACGCGGTCGCAGCCGCTACGGGCGAACTCCCACATCACGCGGTCGAACTTATCCATATCGGGCTCACGTCCGGCCTTCACATCATCGTAGATAAGCGACATCACATCGTTCTGACGTTTCTCGCTGGGATAGACGACCTCAACACCCGCAGCCTTACATTCGCGGCCGTAGACGCCCGCGCCCACGGTTCCGTCGGTACCCATAATGCCAATCTTGTGCACCGGCTCTGCCGGCATACTCAGGTCGGGGGCGAACTCGCACTCCCCCATCACCGCACCCGCAAGGGCATAACGAACCGACTCACGCGGCATGTGGATAATCGGCACCTTCGTAAACGACTGGATCTGGTCGTAGAAGTAGTGCGTCGTGTTACAGGGAATGGCAATGTGCGCACAGCCCAGCGACTCGAGTGCCTGGGCACACTCTTTCATGGTCGCCAGCAGCTTGGCATGCTCGCCGGTCTTAATGGCCAGCGTGCGGTCGGGCATGGTCGACTTGGAGAGCACCACCATGTCGATATGTTCCTGATCGCAGGCAGCAGCCGTATGACGCACCACCTGGTCGTAGTAATACGACGTAGCCTCGGCGCCCATGCCGCCGATAACTCCCAGCTTTTCCATCGCCGCCTCCTTGGTGACGCTTGCGCAATTGCGCGTAGCATACCCGCGCCCGCCCGATGTATACCGGACGGGCGCCGCACTCATCTACTTGTAATACGTCTTGAACAGCTTAAAGTGGCGCAGCTTGGTGTGCCACATGCGCAGCCAGCGGTTAAAGACAAAGTCGCCCTTCATAAACGAAGGGTCGGCGCCCTTGCCTTCCTTGTCCAGGCGATGCACCTTAGCGCGCAGCTCGGGATCCTTGACGTACTTGTCGACGACGCCCATGGGGACGACCATCCACGGGGCCTCGTCCTGAGCCGTCACAAACTCCGGCTCAAACGGGCGGTTGAACACATACTCGTCCACCACATACTTGGCAACGTTAAAGCCGCTGTTGGTTACGTAGTAGTTGCTGCGGCCCTGGCGGGTGTTGAAGTCAAAGAACTTAAACGAGCCATCGCGCTCGTCATACTTGACGTCAAAGTTGGAATAGCCCACAAAGTGAAGGTCCTCGAGCAACTTGCGCACGCCGCCCATGAGCTCGTCATTGGGCGCGGTGATGATACAGGCGTGGTTACCGACGCCGTGAGGCTGATGCTCCTCGAGCAGCACGTGACCCAGGCACATCATGCGAACCTTGCCGTTGCGGTCGGAATAGCTGGTGAGCACGCGCATGTACTCGTCGTTACCGGGCACGCGATCCTGCAAGATCAGGTCATCGGTGTAGCCGCTGGCATACGAGTCGCGAATGACCTGTTCCAGCTCGGCGCGGTCGGCAATCTCATAGGCCTTCTTCTGGCCCTCGAACTCATGTTGCCACCACATGATGCCATCAGAAGGCTTCAGAATCATCGGATAAGGAAAATCGATCTGGTCGAGCACTTCGGCAGGCGCCTCGCCTTGGGCGTTCAGCATCGCCATGGTAAAGGTAAAGGTATGCGGATAGGGCACGCCATGTTTCTCGCACAGCTCGTAGAAGATCTCCTTCTTCTGGCACTGCTCAAGCATGCTATAGGGAGCGTAAGGCGCGACGATGTTATCCGCCAACTCATGGGCATCCTTGGCCTGAGCCACGAAACGTTCACGCTGCACAACCGGATCGTTCAATTCGGAGTAGCCGGTGGCCAGCTCGAAGCCGCGCAC
>CABUZE010000156.1 GCA_902495955.1 uncultured Collinsella sp.
AGCCGGCGGAATCGAACGTAGCGGAGAAATCCTCGACCACGGTGCTGCGGCCAAGGGCAGCGGCAACAAAGTTCTCCAAGAAGATGGCAAAGCCAAAGGCGCCGGAGTCGACCACGCCATTCTCCTTGAGGACGGGCAGCAGGTCGGGCGTGCGGGCGACGGACTGGTAGGCCTCGACGACGATGGCGTCGAGCGCATCCTCGGCAGAGAACTTCTTCTTCTCGCACTCGTCTGCCTTGGTCGAAACATCACGCAGGACCGTGAGGATCGTGCCCTCGATGGGCTTACGAACAGCCTGGAAGGCAACCTTGACGGCACGACGGAAGGCGAAGGCGATATTGGCGGATGTAATGGGCTCATCGGCAGAGACAAGGCCCTCGGCCACGCCGCGTAGGATCTGCGAGGTGATGACACCGGAGTTGCCACGGGCGCCCATCAGGGAGCCGTGGGTGATAGCGCCGGCAATGGCCTCCATGTCGGCATCGGCGGGAAGGGCGGAAAGCTCCTTGGTCACCGAGGCGAGCGTGAGCGACATGTTGGTGCCGGTGTCACCGTCGGGTACGGGGAAGACGTTGAGCTTGTTGATCTCCTCGGCCTTTTCGGAAACGGCAGCCGCAGCGATCGGAAAACAGGTGCGAATGGTCTTTGCAATCATAAGTGATGAAATCTCCGTATTCGGATGCTAGTTCAGACGGCTCTTGAGCGCGTCGATGTGAATGCCGATCTTAAGGCTGGCGGGATCGATCTGGGCGATCTCCTGCAGGGTGAAGGCGACGGAGCTCGAAAGATTGTGGCAGACGGACTTCATGTTGACGCCGTTCTCGAGCACGACGTGAAGGTCGACCGTGAGGCCGTTCTCGTCGGCGGAAACAAGCACGCCCTTGCGGAGGCGCTGGCCGGCAAGCAGGCGCACGCTCTCGGCGCCCTGCAGCTGTTCAGCCATACCGACGACGCCGTAGCACGTCATCGCGGCATAACCGGCAATATCGGCAATAACGTCGTTCGAGACGCTCAGGCTGCCGTTAATGGTCTCAGACACAAGAATCTCCTTTTCTGGTGCTCGCGGCACCATGTCGTGGGAGCAATCATTCCAATAGTTTACAACGACCGCGCCATGTTAAGGCGGCGGGGTTCGCGATTACATCCTCGACACGAAATGTTGATACGGCAACGTTCGCCACAGGCGATCGCGGCATGAAAAAACCCGCCGCATAAGCGACGGGTTTTAAAACCTGGCTCCCCGGGTAGGACTCGAACCTACAACAGCGCGGTTAACAGCCGCGTGCTCTACCATTGAGCTACAGAGGAATAGGTGCGTGCTCTCAAGCAACGAAGTTTATTATACGGACGATTGGGCGAAGGGCAAGAACTTTTTTAAGAAATTTTCCGACCCAGTCATTGGGGACGTTCTTAAACGACTAGTCATTCAAGAACGTCCCCAATGACTAGTCGTTTAAGAACGTCCCCAACGACTACATGAAAGCGCCCCCAGGCAGATGTGCTTGAGGGCGCTTCTTGCTTGACTAGCTTTCGATGTAGTCCTTGAGCTTGCTGGAACGGCTCGGGTGGCGGAGCTTGGCCAGGGTCTTGGACTCGATCTGGCGGATACGCTCGCGCGTGACGCCAAACTCGCGGCCGACTTCCTCGAGCGTGCGGGGATGTCCGTCGACAAGGCCAAAGCGCAGCTCGATAACCTTGCGCTCGCGATCGGCAAGCGAGTCGAGCACCTGGGTGAGCTGCTCCTGCAGCATGGAGAAACTGGCGGCATCGGGCGGAACGATGGCCTGGGAGTCCTCGATGAAGTCGCCCAGCTGGGAATCCTCTTCCTCGCCGATCGGGGTCTCGAGCGACACGGGCTCCTGCGAAATCTTCTGGATCTCGCGGACGCGGTCGGCGCTCATATCCATCTCGGCACCGATCTCCTCGGGGGTCGGGTCACGACCCAGGTCCTGGAGGAGCTGGCGCTGCACGCGGACGAGCTTGTTGATGGTCTCGACCATGTGCACGGGAATACGGATGGTGCGGGCCTGGTCGGCAATAGCGCGCGTAATGGCCTGACGGATCCACCACGTGGCGTACGTGGAGAACTTGAAGCCCTTCTGGTAGTCGAACTTCTCGACGGCGCGGATCAGACCGAGGTTGCCCTCCTGGATCAGATCCAGGAACAGCATGCCACGGCCGACATAGCGCTTGGCGATGGAGACGACCAGACGCAGGTTTGCGCTGATGAGCGCCTGCTTGGCCTCAAGACCAACGTTCTCGATACGCGTAAGACGACGCATCTCGGCGCGGGTGAGCTCGATCTCGCCTGCATCGGCAGCCTCGAGCTTCTCGGTAGCCTCGAGACCGGCCTCGATCTTCATGGCCAGATCGACCTCTTCAGATGCGGTCAGCAGGTCGACCTTACCGATCTCCTTGAGGTACATACGAACCGGGTCGCCGGTCAGCATCACCGTGGAGGCATCGATGCCGCGCACGCGCGAACGCGAACGAGACGTGCGCACGGTGCGCTTCTTCTTGCTCTTGGAAGAGCCCATCTCGGCATCGGCCTGGCGGGCCATCTTAAGCTCGTGATCGTCGAGCGAGCCGGAATCGTGCTCGTCATCGTCGAAATCGTCGGTATCGTTATCGTCATCGTCGACGTCCATCGGGGCGTCGTCGTTTCCGCTCGCGGAGATAATCTGGATGCCGCTGTTGCGCAGCGCGGAATACACCGCGTTGAGCTGCTCATCAGAGACATCGATATCCTTCAGGGCGACCTGAATCTCGTCCTCGGTTACCGAAGTCCTGTTTGAGCCGTTGCCCATGAGCTTAGCAACGTAGGATTCCAGCCCAGTACCCGTGCTCTCAGTCTTTTTTGGCACAGATTCTCCCTTCGTAGTCCACAGGACTCAATACTTTAGCACACACAAAGACGTCTATACCCAAAATAAAGACAGGATATAGGCGAGAATACGCTGGTTGACCACAACATCTAGGCCTGATCGGCACCTGCGGTCTCCAAACCGATCAAACGGAACGGGTCGGCCACGCCACCAATCGACTTTTGGAGCTCGCGCTGGCGCTGTGAATCTTGCACCGCCTGCATCGTCAGCACGCGACGGGCCTCATCGTCGAGTGAACGGTCCTGACGCAACTTGGCCTGCGCGGCTC
>CABUZE010000157.1 GCA_902495955.1 uncultured Collinsella sp.
GGCGGATATTAAACTGCAAAGACGAGCGTCGGTAAGACACGCCGAGGTCGCCGCGGACGGGCTGATATAGGGAGAGGGCCTGACCCCATATCGTTGGGGACAGGCCCGATTTTGCCTCTTGACAATGTCCTGCTCATATTAAAAGGAACGTCCCCACCTGCCGCCATGAATTCAGTTGCGGTGAAATAGTTCCTGAATAGAGGCTTCAGACCCCCAAACAGGAACTATTCCACCGCAACTTATGAGGACATCGAGCTGTTAGGCCGCTCTATCCCCTAGTAGTCGAGCTTCCACATGTAACGGCGCGTCATGTAGTCCTTGTGGGTGACGGCAGAAAGCGCACGCATGTACACGTTGTTGAGGATCGGGGCAAAGATCAGGTGGTTGAAGTATTCGCTCACGCTGTCCTTGATGTCGTTGAGGCCGAGCTCCTTGGCGTCGAGCTGATAGACGCGCTCGCCACCGTACTGGTTGACAAAGCGGATGCCGCGCTCGTCGTTGCAGCGGCTGCGGCCGACGCTGATGAGCTGGAACAGCGAGGTGCGCTTGTCCAGGATCTCGAAGGGGCCGTGGAAGAAGTCGCAGGTGTTGATGGTGCAAGAGTCGATCTGCAGCATCTCCTGCACGTTGCAGATGCTAAAGACGTAGGCGGCACCAAAGAGCGGGCCCTGGGCCATGACGTTGATGCAGGGCTTGTCGGCGTTCTGCTCGGCCCACTTGGCAGCGAGCGGACGGGTGTACTCGACGGCCTTGCGATAGATGGGGTCGACCAAGTCGAAGGCGGCCATGGCGGTCTCGTACTCGGCATAGCCCTCGGTCTGCTGCGTGAGCTCCATAGCGATCATGGTCACGACGGCGGAGTTGGTGCGGCCCATGCAGGACTCATCGACGGCCAGGCTGTCGTACTGGATCTTGTAGTCGCAGACCTCGGTGAGACCGGACTCGTCAACATAGACGGCGATGGTGCTGGCGCCGTGATCCTTGGCGACCTGGGCGGCAACGATGGTCTCCTTGGTGCCGCGCATGGACACGACGACGGCCAGGGTGTTCTCGTTGACGTAGGCCGGGGTGGCGTGCACGAACTCGTTGCTGGTGTAGCTGGAGCTCACGACCTGCGTGGCCTCGTGCTCCATAAAGTACTGGGCAGGATAGTTGCCGCCGTTGGATCCGCCAGCGCCAATCCACACGACGCGCTTGATGCCGCCCTTGTCTGCCTTGTCAGCCAAAACCTGGGAGACGACATCCTTAACCTGTTCCTGAGTAGTCATCGTGCATCAGCCTTTCTTCTCGTTTGATGCTCTCGATGGCATACAAGTTACATACATGTTTTGGTTATGTCGACTAGTTGTATGCTATATTTGTCTTAGAATTTTTGCTGATGCAGTTTTTAATAATTGTCCACCAGCGGTTTTGTTGTTGTATTGAATACATGCTTGATTAGATACGCATACAGGTTAGATACAGGTTGATCGCATGAACGCTTCATCTAAAAAGAAACTGAGCCAATACGAGCGCTTGGCGGGTACGCTTCGCGACCGCATCGCCGCCGGCATCTACGCACGCGGAGACAAGCTGCCGTCCGAGATGGAGCTCATGGACGAATCGGGGCTGTCGCGCAGCACCGTGCGCCACGCCCTTAAGGTGCTCGTTGATGAGGGCCTGGTGCGCACCGAGCGCGGGCGTGGCGCCTTTGTGGCCGACACGCCCGCGCTCCACGAGAACAACCTGGTGTTTTCGAGCTATACCAAGCAGGTCGAAGGCCAGGGCATGAAGCCCACCACGCGCACCGTGGACTCGGGCTTTGCCAAGGCGGCCGGCAGCATAGCCAAGTTCTTTGACACCGCCGTGGGCAGCAAACTCGTCAAACTTGTCCGCCTGCGCTACCTGGACGACGCGCCGCTGTGCTTGGAGACCACCTACCTGCCGCCAAGCTTCGAGACGCTCATCAATCGCGATATCAACGGCTCGCTCTACGCGACGCTGCGAGAGGAGTTCCATCGCGCACCGGCACAGGGGCATAAGACCTTTGAGGTGTGCTATGCCTCGCAAAACGAGGCGTTTTTGCTCAACGTTGAGCGCGGGCAGGCGCTGATCCTAATCACCGACTACGTCTACGACACCGACGGCCGCCCGCTCCACGTCTCCAAGCGCATCCAACGAACCGACCGCGCCAAATACACCGAGCCCATCGGCTAGCGCACTAAACGAGTCGAAAACTAACTAATATGCGTTTTACCTGCGGTTTTTATAAAATCTCAAGCCAGCATGGCGCAAGTGCCGGCATCGCCTGGCAATACGCGCCGTCCAAGCTCAACTGTTCCTGCTCAGAATATCCAGCACCGCAAATCTAAGTGAGTAGACTTTTCGCGACCTGCCGAGCACACCCAAAACAGCCACCTCTGTGACCTGCGGTTTTACTAAAGCGAATAAGCTTTGTGCTTGCCCTGCACCAAAAAGTCTACTCACTTAGCTCGCAAGGCGTCCCGAGGGGACGATTCAGGTCAAAATAGCGTACGAACGCTGCGCTTCTTGCGGCGATTTGATACCGCAAGACAGCCAAAACCTGCCAAAAAAGGACAGGTTTATTTTGGTCGGTTTTCTCTGAGGTTTTGTTATATCCGCAGGCAATCGCCTTGGGTCATACACACCCAAAACAAAAGCCGCCGCGAAGGTATCCATATCCTTCGCGGCGGCTTGCAACGTTTTCCCAGATAAAACCTGCCAAAATAAACCTGTCCCTAAATGGTAGGTTTGGGGAGGTCGGGAAACCAGATTGGTTTGGGTTGGTTGGGTGTGCGCTCAGCCAGGACCAGCTCCATCCAGCACATGTCGTACCAGCGGCCGAACTTTTGGGCGCAGCGGTCGAAGGTGCCCACCAGGCGATATCCCATATGGGCATGGAAATCCTGGCTGTTGTGCGTCAGGTACTCGTCGTCCTTGTCGTGCGGCACGGCAATGAGCGCGCACATGTTGGTGATGCCCATCGCGACCAGGCATTGCTTGAGCGCGTCGTGCAGCTTGCGGCCCAGCCCGCCATGGCGCACATCGCGTGCCAGGTAGATCGACGTCTCGACCGACCAGTCATATGCCTCGCGGCTGTTGAGCGGGCTCGCATAGGCATAACCCACCGGACGCCCGTCCAGCTCCATCAC
>CABUZE010000158.1 GCA_902495955.1 uncultured Collinsella sp.
GCTGCACCATCGCCACCCATGTAGGCGTCGATGCCATCGCCATCAGCTACTGCCCCCGCTACCAGCCAACTCACTAGGGACGCCCACATCAGTTGCGGTGGAATAGGGACTGTTTTTGGCTTATCAGCCGCAAATCAATCCCTATTCCACCGCAACTTGGAAATCGGCGATCAGCCCAGCGGACCCTGAAACAGCTCCTGATGAGTGCCCATTCTCACCAGCCTAATCACTGGGTTAGTCTTATGGGGAAGATAAAGAACGACCACATCGACCAAGCCATCGGATAGGTGGAAATCGATGTGGCCGTTGTAGTTTCCGCCCGGGTTTGAGAGCTCGTGGGCGCCATACTCCGCCGGAAGTGACCCATGGGCCACAAGCTCTGCAACCGCCGCTTTAAACTCACTTTTTAGCTGCGGATGCATGCGCATCGTTCGTTTGTAGTCCACCTTAAATTGAGCCTCGACTTTAATCTCGAACATCGCTATTCCTCATCGAGGAATGACATAAGCTCATCAGCGTTATTGAATGACAGGCTATCGTCCGGCAAAATCCCCAACTCATGAGCCTCGGCAATCACCATGGCGCGTCTCGTCGCCTCGTTGGGCACCTCCGCCCTTCCTACAATCTCAAAAGGAATCTTTCGCTGATTTACCAGCTGCCGAACGGCAAGATTGAGATAGGAATTGAGGCTGAGGCCGACCGAATCCAAGAACTCAGTCGCCTGCTCCTTGAGCCCCTCTTCGATTCGAACCGTCGTAGGCTTAACTGTTGCTGTAGACATTTGCGACCTCCTCGCCCTCGTCTTTTACACAAGTATACCCAATATAAATGGCAATCTGATGTTAAATAACATCAGATTGCCATGCGTATTCATGTCGCGTGGCACGATTGATCTACATCAGCCCGCTCAGGGCGATGTCGACGGCCTCATTGATGTCGTCGGTGATGTGTACGAGCTCGGGATCGAGCGGGCTAATCATACCGGCGTCCATCACCGGGCCGTTAAGCCAGTCGAATAGGCCCTGCCAGTACTCGCTGCCTACCAGTACAAGCGGCATGCGCTTGACCTTATGCGTCTGCACCAGCGTGAGCGCCTCGAACATCTCGTCGAGCGTGCCAAACCCGCCGGGAAACACGATGGCGCCCGAGCTGTATTTGACGAACA
This sequence comes from uncultured Collinsella sp., assembly GCA_902495955.1. Taxonomy (GTDB): domain Bacteria; phylum Actinomycetota; class Coriobacteriia; order Coriobacteriales; family Coriobacteriaceae; genus Collinsella. The sequence goes on from CABUZE010000158.1 coordinate 1,166, forward strand.
TGGTCTTGCGCACAAAGAAGTAACGGAAGTCCATGCCGAGGTTCACGTATTTATTGAGCCCCTGCTCGTGCGGAAGCTCGATACCCAGGCCGACCGACTTGCCGTTGGCGCTCGCCGCTCCCCTGTTGGCCGCCTCCATGATGCCGGGGCCGCCACCGGTGATAACCGCCACGCCGCGTTGGGCAATCTTGCGACCGACCGTGCGCGCCGCCTTGTAGAGCGGATCGGTCTTGGGCGTGCGGGCGCTACCGAAGATGGTCACCGCAGGCCCGAGCTCGGCCAGCGCGCCAAAACCATCGACGAATTCTGCCTGAATACGAAGGACGCGCCACGGATCGGCATGCAACCAGTCGGTCGACTCCTCGGGCGCCAGCAGGTTGGCGTAGGTGTTGTCCTTAGGAATCATGGGGCCGCGCATGACCACGGGACCGCGGCGGTACGTCTCGTCGTAGGCAGGCTCGCCCTCGACGTTCTCATTCTTAATCATGGGTACTCCTATCGAAGATAGAAACGGGCGGGGTCGACGCCATGCGCCAAACACCCGCCCGAACATCATCTATTCGGTATGGTACCCACGATGCATAAAGTGCTTGCAAGCTATCGGTCAGCGGTCGTGCAGATAGTGCTAGCGAACGCGACGACCGATCGCCGCTTGGCCTTTGCCGTTACTCACGCCCCGCAAGCGCGCCCGCGGCTCTTAGTAATCCACCGCCGCGGGGCTGTTCATCCAGTCGCTCACGAACGCACCGTAGCGGCCCTCGATAATGGCCTGGCGGGCACGCTGCATAAGGTTGAGCAGGTAGTAGATATTGTGCATCGAAAGCAGAATGCCGCCGAGCATCTCCTTCTGCGTGACCATGTGACGGATGAGCGCACGGCTGTAACCGCCCGTGCACACCGGGCAGGTGCAGGTGGGATCGATGGGACCGTCGTCGTGCGCAAAGCGCGCGTTGCGGAAGTTGAGGCGACCCTCGCTGGAGAATGCCGTGCCCATGCGGCCGGTGCGCGTCGGCAGCACGCAGTCGAACATGTCGATGCCCACGCCCACGCCGCGCACGAGCGTCGTCGGGTTGCCGACGCCCATCAGGTAGCGCGGCTTGTGCTTGGGCATGTACTCGCTCACAAGCGGTGCCAGGGTCTCGAACATGGTCTCGTGGTCCTCGCCCACCGAGTAGCCACCAATGCCGTAGCCCGGGAAGTCGCCGCACTCCTCCAGATGGCGCAGCGAGCGCAGACGCAGGTCCAGATGCATGCCGCCCTGAACGATACCAAAGAGTGCCTGGTCATCGCGGGTATGAGCCTTGTAGCAGCGCTCGGCCCACATGCTCGACAGCTCCACCGCGCGCTCGACGTAGGCGCGTGTGGCAGGATAGCCGGGGCATTGGTCGAGCTGCATGCAGATGTCGGAGCCGAGCTTCATGGCGATTTCCATGTTGTCCTCGGGCGTCCAGAACACGTGACGGCCGTCGTAGTCATTGACGATAAAGCGCACGCCCTCGTCGGTGAGCTTGACGGCGTCGTTATGGCTAAAGACCTGGAAGCCGCCCGAGTCGGTGAGGATGGGGCCGTGCCAGTTCATAAACTTATGCAGTCCGCCCAGCTCGGCGATGGTGTCCTCGCCGGGGCGCATGGACAGGTGATAGGTATTGGCAAGCACGATCTGGGCGCCGAGCTGCTTGACGGTCTCGGTAGGAATGCCCTTGACGTTTGCCTTGGTGCCCACGGGCATAAAGATCGGCGTCTCGATGTCGCCGTGCGGGGTATGCAGCACGCCGGCGCGCGCGTGCGTGGTCGGATCCTCGGCGATCAGGTCGAATTTAAAAAGACTCTGGTCCATAAACTGGAACTCCTTGGTTGCGGTTCATACGCAGACCATTATACGGGCAACCCGCAAGGAGCACCGACTCGACAGAAACTAGTGCAAAGGAAAC
>CABUZE010000159.1 GCA_902495955.1 uncultured Collinsella sp.
GCACACGGCGAGTCGGCCGATATTGCCACCGGGGAAGAACTGCGGCGAGACTACAAAGCTGTCGGTCGACATGGCGATGCGCCCGCTCGCGGGCAGCGCGGCGACGCCGGCGTCGTTGCCTTCGAGCAGCTCGGGCGACCCAAAGGCATCCAAAAAGACCTCATCGATGATGCGTTTCATCATCTGTCCGCCAGAGCCGTGGCCCAACAGGACGGTGCTATCGGTGATGCTATGGGACATATCCAAAACTCCAATCGTGGGTGGTGCCAGTGTGCGGGTGCGTCCGGGCTAGTTACGGTAGCGATAGTACGCCGCGCAGCTACCTTCGGAGCTCACCATGCAGGGGCCGACGGGGTGTTCGGGCGTACATGCGTGGCCGAACAGCGGGCAGTCGCTTGGCGTGATGGCACCGCGCAGCACGTCGCCGCAGCGGCATCCGCGTGGCTCAACCGTCGGTTCAATGGGCACGTCAAAGCGGGCGCCGGCATCAAAGCGCGCGAATTCGGGTTGGATGGAAAGACCCGAATTGGCAATCGGTCCCAGCCCGCGCCACGTGGCGTTGCACGGCTCAAATACCTGCTCGACCAGCTGGCGTGCTACGGGATTGCCGTCTGCATTGACGCCGCGGCGGTAGGCGTTGTCGATCGCCGGCCTGCCTTCGACAACCATCTGGACCAGCATGCAGATGCCCTGCAAGATATCGACCGGCTCAAACCCGGTGACCACGCCCGGGGTCTCGAACTCATCGACCAAAAACCCAAAGGGTGCCAGGCCTGTGATGGTAGCGACGTGACCAGGCAGGATAAAGCCGTCGATGGTCGTCTCGGGGTCGTTGGAGATCGCGCGCAGAGCCGGCGGCGTGGTCTTGTGAGCACAGTAGACCGAGAAGTTCTGGAGCCCGCGCGCGTCGGCCTCCAGGATGGCGGCGGCAATGGTGGGCGTTGTGGTTTCAAAGCCCACACCCATAAAGATAACCGGGCGTTCGGGATTTTGCTCGGCAATGTCGAGTGCGTCGAGCGGAGAGTAAACGATGCGGATGTCGCGCCCCGCCGCCTTTTGCGCGGCAAGCGAGGTGGACGATCCGGGCACGCGCATCATGTCGCCAAAGGTGGTGATGATGGCGCCGTCCATGTTGGAAAGCGCGATTGCGTGATCGATGTCACGGTTGGCGGTGACGCAAACGGGGCACCCCGGGCCGCTCAGCAGTTTGAGTCCCGTCGGCATAATGGAGCGAAAGCCATAGCGGCCAATGCTCACGGTATGCGTACCGCAGACTTCCATAAGGTTGATGGTGCGGTCGCCGACGAGTTCACGGATGCGTTCGATGAGCTCGCGGGCCAGCTTGGAATCGCGAAATACCGAAAAGTCGATACCGGAGCGAGCCGGCTGCGTCGCCGCCACTAGTATGCCTCGACCGGGTTGGTGGCGAGTTGGTCCTCTTTGGCCAGCTCGGTCATAGTATTGACGAGCTCGAGGGTCTCTTGGGCCTCCTGCTCGTCGACAATCTGAATGCCAAAGCCGGCGTGCACGAGAATATAGTCGCCTACCTGTGCCGTCGGCACGAGGCGCAGCGAAACGGGGCGCTCGATGCCCATCATGTCGACGGTCGCCTTAAGGTCGTCGTCGCGTTTGACCACTTTACCGGGAACGGCAAGGCACATAATGTTCCCCTTTATACGTTTTGCGCTGGATAGGCGCCTAATTACCCATCAGTTGATGGTAGCGCTCGCGGGAGTCACGAGCAAACGCGTTACACCTGTGAGACGTTGGCGCGCAGGCTGAAAAAACGCCTATCGCGATGCTGTCTGCGCGAGGAGAGCGCGAGCGATGGCGGCCTGACCGTAGGCGATGCAGCCGTCGTTGACGGGCACGGAGTGGGGAACCAAGACAGTGAGACCCACGCTTTTGAGCTCACGGGTGAGGAGCTGGAGCAAAAGTCGGTTCATGAACACGCCGCCCGAGAGCGCGACGGTGTCGAGGCCTTCACGGGCGCAGATCTCGCTTGCGATGTGGGTCGTAGCGTGCGTAATGGCGATGTGAAACCCGAGGGCGAGCCTGTCGGCCGGCGCGCCTGCCTCGATTCCATTCAGAAGAGCTTCGATGAGCGGTTGGGGGTCCAAGATGGGGGAGTCGTCGGCAGACGTGAATACGCCTGCATGATTGCCGTCGAGACGAACGGTCTTACCGCCGAGCGCGCGCCAGGCGGCGGCCTCAAGCTCGATGGCGGGTTCACCCTCGTAGGTTGCCTTGTCGCAGATGCCCAGAATTGCTGCCGCGGCATCAAAGAGACGCCCCATGCTGCTGGTACGCGGGCTGTTGATGCCGCGCTCGATCATGGTGGCTGTCACGCTGCGCGTTTGCTCGTCGAGGCTGTCCAAAAGCCGAGCGGCGCCTGGGTGCTCGAGCAGGCCGAGCTCGCTGAGCAGGGCAAAGGCGTTGCGGCGGGCGTCGCGCACGGAGGCCGCCCCGCCGGGGAGCGCCCAGGTGCGCAAATACGCGGCGCGCTCAAAGCCGCCAAGGCTTGCAACAAGAAACTCGCCGCCCCAAATGGTCCCATCGGTGCCGGCGCCGGTGCCGTCAAAGGCGATGCCATGGACGCGCGCGGCGGTTGTAAGCTGGTCCGCGACGATAGCCTCGGCCATTACGCTCGCGATATGCGCATGATGGTGCTGCACCTCAACGAGCGGCAGATTGCATTTTCGCGCCTGATCGCGCGCCCACTGGCTCGATAGATAACTGGGGTGTACATCGCAGACCAAGGCGGCGGGCGCCAAGTCAAAGAGATTTTCCAAGCGCGTGCGCGCGGCGTTCCAGGCATCGAAGGTCTCGCCGTTTTCAACATCGCCGATATGCTGCGACACAAAACAGGTTGCCTCGCCGTTCGTCCCTTCACGCGTGAGCGCAATCGTTGCCTTTTGTTGTGGCCCGCAGGCGAGCACGCAGGGCGGAGCACCGTTGAGCACCGGCAACGGCAGCGGCTGGGGTGCATATCCGCGAGCGCGGCGAACGGGCGTAACGGCGCCGTCGACCACGCGTACCACAGAGTCGTCGTAGCGCGACAGAATTGTGCGGTCGTTGCCGAGCAGCGCGTCGGC
>CABUZE010000160.1 GCA_902495955.1 uncultured Collinsella sp.
CCCCACACCTGCTCGCCCGCAGCCGGAACGCCAAGCGCCGCCGCCGTAGCCTCGTCGCCGGCGGCAATCGCGTCGGCAAGCACGCACGCGCCATCCGCATCGTCGTTAGCGAGCTTGGACAGTAGCGCCGCGACCTGGCCACGCTGCTCGATGTAGAAATAGTTGGAGACATGCAAGAGCTTTTTGGTCTGCGTCTCGAGCGCCGACAGCACTGCCGCATTGCCGTGGCCTAGGCTGCATACGCCAATACCTGCAAGAAAATCGAGATACTCACGGCCATCGTCACCGATGAGCTTCATACCGTGACCCTCGACAAATTCGACCGGAGAGCGACCAAAGGTGTGCATAACATAATGGGATTCGAGTGATTGTTGAGCTGCAAGTGACATGGGATACCTTTCGTTAAGCGCCAGGAAGCGCAAACTGTAAGCGTAATCGCGTGGCGATTTAAAACCGACTAGACCGTTTGAAGCTTCTCGACCTCGTCGAGGTTCTCGGTCAGGCGCGCCGCAAACGTCGAAAGCGGGTGCGGATGCGTATCGAACTCGTAGGCCGTCTCGGTGGAGTGGATCACGGTACCGACGCCGGCATCGGTCAGCAGCTCCAGCAGCAGCGAGTGCGGCGTCGTGCCGTTGATGATGTGGGCTCGGAACACACCAGCGGTAAGTGCATCGACGGCGGCGCGCAGCTTGGGGATCATACCCTTGTCGACCTCGCCGCCATAGAGCATCTCATTGACCTCGTCGAGCGTCAGGTTGGAGATAAGCGAATCCTTGTCGCTAAAGTCCTTGTACAGGCCGTCGACGTCGGTCAAGAAAATCGCCTTGTGCGCATGAAGCGCCGCTGCAACGGCGCCGGCGGCGGTATCGGCGTTGATGTTGAAGAAGCCGCCGTCCTCCCCCGCCGCGACGGTAGCGATAACGGGAATGTACTCGCTGTCGAGCAAACGCTCGATATAGTCGGTGTTGACGTACGTGACCTTGCCTACGCGGCCGAGCTCTGGGTCGAGTGGCTCGGCGATAAGGGTACCGGCGTCGCTGCCGGACACGCCCACGGCCAGGTTGCCGTGGTGGTTGAGTGCCGCGACCAGCTCCTGATTGACCTTGCCGCCCAGTACCTCGCGCACGATATCCATGGTGGCAGGCGTAGTCACGCGCTGGCCGTTCTTAAACTCGACGGGGATGTCGTAGTGGCTGAGCGCCTCGTTGATGGCCTTGCCGCCACCGTGCACGATAACAGGGCGCATGCCGATAATCTTGAGCAGGACGATGTCGCTCATCACGTCACGACGCAGTTGCTCGTCGACCATGGCGGCACCGCCGTACTTGATAACGACCGTCTTACCGGTCAGGTTCTTAATCCACGGCAGTGCCTCGAACAGCAGCTGCGCGGTAACTTCGTTGGATTCGCTCGAGCGGCAATCGCGTGCGAACTTCATAGTCTGCCTCGTCTTTCGTGTAGCTATCGCGCCGCACCTCGTTGCCCGCGATTGCAACGGGACGCGCGACACATCGGGAGTCTAGGAACGGTAATCACCGTTAATGGAGATGTACTCGTGCGTGAGGTCACAGGTCCACACGGTGGTTGCCGCGTCGCCCGCGCCCAGGTCTGCTGAGATCACGATCTCGGGCGCCTCAAAGCGACGCAGCGCCTCGTCCTCGTCAAAGGGAACGGTCAGGCCATCACAGCAGACGGGCATACCCATCATGTCGATTGAGACGTCTTCCTGGTTAAACTGCACGCCGCACTTGCCGAGCGCCATGGCAACGCGACCCCAGTTGCAGTCGTGGCCGGCGATGCAGGTCTTGACGAGCGGCGAGTTGGCGACAGCACGAGCGGCGATATCGGCCTCCTCGTCGTTTACGGCACCGGTGACGTTAACCGTCACGAGCTTGGATGCGCCCTCGCCATCTGCGGCGATATTGCGCGCCAGGCCCTCACACACCTCATGCACGGCAAAGGCCAGCTCGTCGAAGGCGTCAGAACCCTCGACAATAGGCTCGGCATCTGCGGCAGCGGCGCCGGAGGCAAGCATGATGCAGGTGTCGTTGGTCGAAGTATCGGAGTCGACCGTTACCTTGTTGAAGGTCTGCTTGACGGTGGAGAGTAACAGGGCGTGGAGCGCCGCCGGCTCGGCGGGGGCATCGGTAGTGATGACCGCGATCATGGTGGCCATGTTGGGCATGATCATACCCGAGCCCTTGCACATACCGCCCACCGTATAGGCATTGCCCGCGTGCCCCGCGGCCTCGCTGCGGTAACACACGGCATACTCCTTGGAGTGCGTGTCGGTCGTCATGATAGCGCGGGCGGCATCGGCGCCACCATGGGCAGAGAGTGCCTCGTAGGCGGCAGGAACGGCGGTCTCAAACGTGTCGATCGGCAGAATCTGACCAATTACGCCCGTGGAGGCGACCATAATCTGCTGGGGCTCGCAGCCGATGACCTGCGAGGCGATGTTGCAGGTCTCGCGCGCGCAGGCAAGACCGGTCTCACCCGTGGCGGCGTTGGCGTTGCCAGAGTTGATAGAAACACCGGCGATGATGCCATAGCCCTTGTCGGCGCCGCCCAGGTTGGCACGGCTCACCTGCACGGGCGCCGCACAAAAGCGGTTAGTCGTAAACACGCCGGCCCCGGGACAGGGTTTATCGGGCACGACGAGCGCGTAATCCAGGCGCTCGGGATTCTTGCGGAATCCGGCATGGATGCCCGCCGCCTTAAAGCCGGCTGCCGCCGTTACGCCGCCCTCTACGGCACGAATCTTGATATCGAACTGCTCTGTATTCATCGTCTTTATGACTCCTTATGTCAAACAAAAAAAGGGGCATCGGTTGGTGCGCCATGCCAGCCACAATCATGAGGCCAGCTTAAGAGTGGCGCCCAACTCGATACCCGACTACCAAATCGTTAACAATCGAATGTGCTACACCGGGCACGCCACTGTGGGCAAGCCTCGTCGCTCATCAAATCCAAAGACGATATTGGCGCACTGAACCGCTTGGCCCGCCGCGCCCTTGCACAGGTTGTCGATTGCACCCGTCGCCACCAGTACGCCAGCGCGCTTGTTGAGCGCAAGGCC
>CABUZE010000161.1 GCA_902495955.1 uncultured Collinsella sp.
AAAGGTTTTCAAAAAAGCGGTCGGCGCGCAGTGCGCCGACCGCCGATATAAGGGGTCTGATGATTTTTACCAGCTAGTTCCTCTTACTCGTCGAGGAGATCTTCTGGCATGTCGTTGCCGTCGCCTAGGTCGACTGGGGCCTCTTCGGCGTCGGCTGCGGCCTCGGCATCTTCGCCTTCGGGCTTCTCCTTGGCGGCCGTCATGCGGGCTACAGCGCAGATGCGGTCGTTGTCGTCGACGGCCATCATCTTGACGCCCTGGGTGGCGCGACCGGTTTGGCTGATCTCGTCGGTCTTGACGCGAATGACCGTCGCGCCCTCCGTCACGATGAACAGCTCATGCTGCGGGCCCACCGTCTTCATGGCTGCGAGGTTGCCCTTGCGCTCGGTCATCTGGATGGTGTAGACACCCTGACCGCCGCGGTTCTGCTCCGGGTAATCCGAGACCGGCGTGCGTTTGCCGTAGCCGCGCTCGGTAATGACGAACAGGTCGCCGTTACCGTTGGTAATCTCCATACCAAGAACGCTCACGCCTTCCTTCATGCCAATACCGCGGACGCCGCTGGTATCGCGACCGGTAGCACGCACCTGGTCCTCGGGGAACATAATCGCCTTGCCCGCGGTGGTTGCCATGATAATCTTGTCACCCTCGCGCACGCGACGCACAGCGAGCAGCGCGTCGTTGTCTCTCTGGCTGATGGCGATCAGGCCGTCGCGGCGGCTACGGTCGTAGGCGCTCATCACGGTCTTCTTGACCATGCCGCTCTTGGTGGCAAACATCAGGTACTCGTCGGCGGGGAACTCGCGGCAGCTGATGACGCTCGCGATCTTCTCGCCCTCCTCGAAAGGCAGCAGGTTGACGATCGCGGTGCCGCGCGCCTGGCGCGTGCCAACCGGCAGCTCGTGCACCTTCAGACGATAGACCTTACCCTTGCTCGAGAAGAACAGCACGTACTCGTGCGTGGACGCGATAAACATCTCGTCGATAACGTCGTCCTCTTTGAGGTTGACGCCCGACACGCCCTTGCCGCCGCGCTTTTGGGCGCGATAGGCGGCCACCGGGATGCGCTTGACGTAGCCGGTGTGGGTGATGGTCACGACCATGTCCTCGTCGGCAATCAGATCTTCGACGTCCAGATCCTTCTCGACATGGCTGATCTCGGTGCGGCGCTTGTCGCCGAACTTCTTGGAAATCTCGCGCATCTCTTCCTTGATGACGCCCAGGATTTTCTCCTCGTGCACCAACAGGTCCTCGTAGTAGGCGATGGCGCGGCGCAAGCCGTCCAGCTCTTCCTGAATCTTGTCGCGCTCCAGGCCGGTCAGGCGGCGCAGCTTCATCTCGAGGATGGCCGTAGTCTGCTCGGGCGTAAAGCCAAAGCGCTCGATCAGGCGACCGCTGGCCTCAGAGTCGGTCTGCGAGGAGCGGATGATGCTGATGACCTCGTCGATATGGTCGAGAGCCATCAGGTAGCCCTCGAGGATATGGGCACGCGCCTGGGCCTTCTTGAGGTCAAAGCGGGTGCGGCGGGTGACGACGTCGACCTGGTGGTCGATGTAGTGTTGCAGCACCTCGCGCAGGCTCAGGCATTTGGGCACGCCGTTGACAAGCGCCAGGTTGTTGGCACCAAAGGTCGTCTGCAGCGAGGTGTACTTGTACAGGTTGTTGAGCACGACCTGCGGAATGACGCCCTTCTTGAGCTCGATGACCAGACGGATGCCCTTCTGGTTGGACTCGTCGCGCATGTCCGAGATGCCCTCGATACGCTTGTCGTTCACGAGCTGGGCGATCTTCTCCTGCAGGGTACCCTTATTGACCATGTAGGGAATCTCGGTAAAGACCAGGCGGCTGCGACCGGTCTTGGTGGATTCCACGTGAGCCTTGGCGCGCACGGTGATGGAGCCGCGGCCGGTCTCGTAGCTCTGCTTAATGCCGGCACTGCCCATGATGATGGCACCGGTGGGGAAGTCCGGACCGGGCATGATCTGCATGAGCTCGTCGACGGTGGCGTCGGGGTTGTCGATCAGGTAGCACGTGGCCTCGATCGCCTCGGTGAGGTTATGCGGGGCGATGTTGGTGGCCATGCCGACGGCGATGCCCTGGCTGCCGTTGACCAGCAGGTTGGGGAAGCGCGCGGGCAGAGCCACAGGCTCGGCGAGCGACTCGTCGTAGTTGGGCTGCCAGTCGACGGTGTCCTTCTGCAAGTCGCGCAGGAGCTCCATGGCGGGCTTTGCCAGGCGGCTCTCGGTGTAACGCATGGCGGCTGCGCCGTCGCCATCGATGTTGCCAAAGTTGCCGTGACCGTCGATGAGCGGCGTGCGCATGGAGAACCACTGCGCCAGGCGGACCATGGCCTCATAGACCGCGAAGTCGCCGTGCGGATGGTACTTACCGATAACTTCGCCGACCGTCCAGGCCGACTTCTTGTGCGGACGGTTGGGATAGATGCCGCTCTCGTTCATGGCGTACAGGATGCGACGGTGCACCGGCTTTAAGCCATCACGCACGTCCGGCAGGGCGCGCGCCGTGATGACCGACATCGAGTACTCGATGAACGACTGCTTCATCTCGCGGCCAAACTCCGAAATCTGGAGCTGGCCGCCGTTGATATCCTCGCCGGCCGAGGCGCCACGGTCGACTTCGCCAAAGCTCTCCTCGAGCTCGCCGTCGTCGTCCTCTTCCTCATCATCGGTATCGGGGTTATAGGCGTCCGGGTCGCCATCCTCGCCCTGCTCAGCACGGGCAAGCAGGCGCTTCAGATCATCGGGCATGCCGGCGTCGCCGGCCTCGTCCATACCCTCGTTGTTGTTGATATCGTCTGCCACGTTACCTCCTCATGGTTTGCGTGGTCCATTAGTTCCCTACCGCGGAGACGGCTTTTCCAGGTGCCACAGATTCGCCCGAAAGAGGAGGGAAGCGTACTTGGGTACGCGACCGACGATTGAGGGCGAAGGTGCGGTGGCTGGGAAAGCCGCAGGGATTAGGCATCCAGGAATCGTGCGTCGTGGGCATGCTTTTCGATGTACT
>CABUZE010000162.1 GCA_902495955.1 uncultured Collinsella sp.
TCGCGCTCCACGCGCTGCAGGATGTATGCCGAATAGCCGCCCTCGAAGGGATCGACCTGACCATCGTGGACCTCCCACATACTGGTGCAGACCTCGTCCAAGAACCAGCGATCGTGCGTGACCACGAGCATCGCGCCCTGTCCGCGCTGCCAGCGGGCCTTTAAGTGGCGCGCGAGCCAGTTGATGGTGCGCATGTCCAGGTGGTTGGTGGGCTCGTCGAGCATAAGCACGTCGTAGTCGCCAATCAGCAGGCGCGCGAGGTCCACGCGACGGCGCTGGCCGCCCGAAAGCTCGCCCACCGTGCCCTCCCAGGGCACATCGCTAATAAGACCGGCCAGAATCTGGCGCGTACGCGGACTCGACGCCCACTCGTACTCGGGCGTGTCGCCCACGACGGCATGATGCACGGTGTCGGCATCGGCCAGGTTGTCCTTTTGGCCGAGCAATCCGATCGTGGTGTCGCGGCGGTGCGTCACGCGGCCATCGTCGGGCTCCAGCGTGCCGGCGAGCACGCTCAGCAGCGTCGACTTTCCGTCGCCGTTTTTACCGACGATACCAATACGGTCGCCCTCGTCCACGCCGAGCGTCACGTTATCGAAAATATGCTTGGTGGGAAACTCTAGGCTGACGGAATCGCATCCCAAAAGAATCGCCATATGCCCTGCTCCTTCGTAGAAATTCAACGTTGTCCATGATAGCAGCGAAAAGGCGGGGCGCACACGACACAAAAAGGCGGGCCATCTCCCGCAAGAGATGACCCGCCTCTCCAATCAGTCCCGCGGCAACCGTGGCCGCCGCGGGCCTCAAGCATGTCCCGGACTAGGAGAACATGCCGGTGAGGTAATCATTCAGCCGCTTGTCCTTGGGCCGTTGGAAAATCTCGTCAGTCTCGTCGTACTCGACCATATCGCCCATGTAGAAGAACGCCGTGCGGTTGGACACGCGCGACGCCTGCTCCATGTTGTGCGTCACGATGACGATGGCGCGCTCGGCCACAATCGATGACATGAGGTCCTCGATCGCCAGCGTCGAGATGGGGTCGAGCGCCGAGCAGGGCTCGTCAAACAGGATCACGTCGGGGTTGAGCGCCAGCGTGCGCGCGATGCACAGACGCTGCTGCTGGCCGCCCGAAAGCGCGTAGGCGCTCTTGTCGAGCTTGTCCTTGACCTCGTCCCACAGCGCCGCACCGCGCAGACTCTCCTCGACCATGCGATCAAGCTCGTCGCGGTCGCTAATGCCGTGACGCCTGGGCGCAAACGTAATGTTGTCGCGAATGGACTTGCGGAACGGGTTGGGCTGTTGGAACACCATGCCAATGGAGCGACGCAGCTCGTACGTGTTCTCGGTCTTGGTGTTCACGTTGCGCCCGCGGTAGTTGATCTCGCCCTCCACGCGGCAACCGCGAATCTCGCGATTCATAAGGTTGAGGCTGCGCAAAAAAGTCGACTTACCGCAGCCCGAAGGCCCGATGAGCGCCGTGATCTCGCCCTTGTGAAAGTCGAGCGACGTGTCGTGCAGGGCATGGTGGTCGCCATAGTACACGTTGACCTCCTTGGTGGAGAGCACGACCTCGTCGCTCACGGCCTTGCCGCTTACGCGCACGCGCTTCTCGCTCTCCCCCACGCTCGACAGGAAGTCCTGGGTGTCGGACGATGTCGCTTCGGTTGCGGGCGTTGCTTTCATCTCGCTCATTCGGCCGTCATCTTCCTTGCCAGTTGCTTGCCCACGATACGGGCGACTACGTTAAACAGCAGCACGCAAATCATCAGCAGTGCGGCGGTACCCCAGACGATCTGCTGGGCCTCGGGGCTGCCCTCGCCGTAAATCTTGTAGATGTGCACGGCGAGCGACTCACCGGGGCGGAACACGTTCCAGGCGCAGGTGGGGCTCGACAGGTTAAAGCTCAAGAAGTTCAGACGCACCGGCGAGCTCATGCCCGAGGTAAAGAGCAGTGCCGCCGCCTCGCCAAACACGCGGCCGGCCGAAAGCACGATGCCCGTCACGATGGCAGGCATGGCCTCGGGGATCAGGATGTGCAGCGTGGCCTCCCAGCGAGTAAGGCCCATGGCCAGGCACGCATCGCGCTGGGCCTGTGGCACGTCCTCGAGCGCCTGCTGGATCACGCGCACCAGGATGGGGATGTTGAACATGGTGAGCGCGACGGCGCCGGAGATGATGGAGTACTTCCAGCCCAGCTGCACCGAGAACACCAGAAAGCCGAACATGCCGACGACGATGGAGGGCAGCGAGGACAACGTCTCGATGGCGGTGGAGGCGATGTCGCGGATGGGTCCGTCCGGCGCATACTCAACCAAAAAGACCGCTCCGCCCAGGCTGATGGGCACCGAGATGATCAGAGTGATCAGCAGCAGGTAGAACGAGTCGAACAGCTGGTAGAGCACGCCGCCCTGCGTTCCGTTGGCGCGCGACGGCTCTGTGAGAAAGCCCGGCTGGAACAGCGTCGAGATGCCCTCGAACAAGATATAGGCCACCATGGAGATGACGATGAGCATGACGATGGCGACGATCGCCGTCAGCACGCCCGTGGCGATGCGATCCTGCTTTTGGACACGCCCGAGCCTCGCCTCGTCGATGTGGATGCGCGTGCTAGCCACGAGCCTTCGCCCCCTTGCGGCCAATGAGATGGATGATCAGGATGAAGATGAGGCTCATGCCCATCAGCAGCAGACCGAGTGCCCACAGGACGTCGTCCTGGGCCGAGCCCTCGGCGTAGACCGCCATGGACGTGGTGAGCGTGGTGGTGATGGTGGACGCCGGCGACAGCAGCGACGTCGGCATGGCCTCGATGCCGCCGATAACCATGCGCACGGCGAGCGTCTCGCCAAAGGCGCGGGTCATACCCAGGATGACCGCAGTCATGAGCGACGGCATGGCAGACTTGAGCACCACGTGCCAGATGGTCTGCCAGCGGGTGTAGCCCAGCGCGAGCGAGCCCTGACGGTAGCTGTCGGGCACGGCACGCAGGCCATCGACCGAAAGCGTGGTCATCGTCGGCA
>CABUZE010000163.1 GCA_902495955.1 uncultured Collinsella sp.
CAAGGAGACCGGCGAGATCAAGGAGCAGCTCGTCTTTATGGGCGACTTCCCCATGATGACCGATCAGGGCACCTTCATCATCAACGGTACCGAGCGTATCGTCGTCTCGCAGCTCGTCCGCTCCCCGGGCGTGTACTACAGCTCCGAGATGGATTCGGGCAAGCAGATCTACAAGGCTCAGATCATCCCGTCCCGCGGTGCCTGGCTCGAGTTCGAGGTCGACAAGCGCGACCAGCTCATGGTCTCCATCGACCGTAAGCGCAAGCAGAGCGCCACGATGTTCCTGCGCGCCCTTGGCATCGCCGTCACCAACGACGACATCATCGAGCTGCTCGGCAACTCCGATGTGATCAAGCGCACCCTGGAGCGCGACACCGCCCTCACTCGCGAGGACGCCCTCATCGAGATCTACCGTCGTCTGCGCCCTGGCGAGCCTCCCACCGTGGACGCTTCCCGCAGCCTGCTCGAGGGTCTGCTCTTCAACCCGCAGCGCTACGATCTGGCCCGTGTCGGTCGTTACAAGGTCAACAAGAAGCTCAACCTCACCACCGAGGAAGAGGTCACGGTGCTCACCGACGAGGATATCGTCGCGACGCTGCGCTACCTCCTGTCCCTTGCTGCCGGCGAGCAGGGCTTCAAGGTCGACGACATCGACCACTTCGGCAACCGCCGCATCCGTACCGTCGGCGAGCTCGTCGCCAACCAGTTCCGTATCGGCATGAGCCGTATGGAGCGCGTCGTCCGTGAGCGCATGAGCTCCCAGGACATCGACGAGATCACCCCGCAGTCGCTTATCAACATCCGTCCGATCGTGGCCTCCATCAAGGAGTTCTTCGGTTCCTCGCAGCTCTCGCAGTTCATGGACCAGGCGAACCCCCTGACCGGTCTGACCCACAAGCGCCGTCTGTCCGCACTCGGCCCTGGCGGTCTTGCCGGCCACAAGTCCGGCTCCAGCCGCCGCACCAACGTGCCGACGGCCGTCCGCGACGTCCACAACTCGCACTACAGCCGCATGTGCCCGATCGAGACCCCCGAAGGCCCCAACATCGGCCTGATCGGCTCGCTCGCCCTCTACGCCCGCGTCAACGAGTATGGCTTCATCGAGGCCCCGTTCCGTCGTGTCGAGAACGGCGTTGCCACCGATCAGATCGACTGGATGACCGCTGACGAGGAAGAGAAGCACGTCATCGCGCCGGCCAACACGCCGCTCGATCCCAAGACCAACGAGTTCATCACGACTGATGCCGAGGGCAAGATTGTCCGCCCGCACACCGTGATCGCCCGTACCCGCGACTTCGACGGCTCCTTCGGCGCTCCCGCTGACGTGCCCGTCGAGGACGTCGACTACATGGACGTCTCGCCGCGTCAGATGCTCTCCGTCGCAGCCACGCTGATCCCGTTCCTTGAGCACGACGACGCCAAGCGTACGCTGATGGGCGCTAACATGCAGCGTCAGGCCGTGCCGCTGGTTCACCCCGCCGCTCCCTATGTCGGTACCGGCATGGAGCGTCGCGCCGCTCTGGACTCCGGCGAGGTCACCCTGGCCAAGAACGCCGGCGAGGTCATCTTTGCCGACGCCGCCAAGATCATCGTCAAGCATGCCGGCGGCATGGATGAGTATCATCTGGCCAAGTACCAGCGCTCCAACCAGTCTACCTGCATCAACCACCGTCCGCTCGTTCGCGTCGGTGACACCGTTGAGCAGGGCGAGCCTCTGGCCGACGGTCCTTCGACCGATCACGGCGAGCTCGCACTGGGCCAGAACCTCACCGTGGCCTATATGCCGTGGGAAGGTTTTAACTACGAGGACGGTATCGTCGTGTCCGAGCGCCTGGTGGCCGAGGATCTGCTGACGACCATCAACATCACCCGTCACGAGATCGACGCCCGCGACACCAAGCTCGGCCCCGAGGAGATCACCCGCGAGATCCCGAACCTCTCCGAGGACATGCTTGCCAACCTCGACGAGGACGGCATCATCCGCATCGGCGCCGAGGTCGGCCCTGGCGACATCCTGGTCGGCAAGGTCACGCCTAAGGGCGAGAGCGCTCTGACCGCCGAGGAGCGCCTGCTGCGCGCCATCTTCGGTGCCAAGGCTCACGATGTCCGCGATACCTCCCTTAAGATGCCTCACGGCGCTTACGGCCGCGTCATCGACGTCGTCCGCTTTAGCCGCGAGAACGGCGACGACCTGGCCCCCGGCGTCAACGAGCAGGTGCGCGTCTACGTCGCCCAGCGTCGTAAGATCCAGCAGGGCGATAAGATCGCCGGCCGCCACGGCAACAAGGGTGTTATTTGTAACGTTCTGCCGGTCGAGGACATGCCCTACATGGCTGACGGTACCCCGATCGACGTTATCCTCAACCCGCTGGGCGTTCCTTCGCGTATGAACGTCGGCCAGCTGCTCGAGTGCCACCTTGGCTGGGCTGCTGCCTGCGGTTGGGATACCGAGCAGGCCGACTCCGACAAGTATGTCCCCGGTCCGTTCTTCACCGCGACGCCCGTCTTCGACGGCGCCAAGGAGGACGAGATCGCCGAGGTCATTCGTCGTGCCAACAAGAACATGCTCAACAAGGCCACCGCTGCCTTTGGCGATCACATGCGCCCCGAGTTCGTCACCCAGCTTGACGAGCGCGGCAAGACCCGTCTGTTCGACGGCCGCACCGGCGAGGAGTTCCGCGAGCCCATTACCGTGGGTACGTCCTACATCCTCAAGCTCGGCCACATGGTCGACGACAAGATCCATGCCCGTTCGACCGGCCCTTACAGCCTGGTTACCCAGCAGCCTCTGGGCGGCAAGGCTCAGTTCGGCGGCCAGCGCTTCGGCGAGATGGAAGTTTGGGCACTGTACGCTTACGGTGCTTCCAACGTCCTGCAGGAGATCCTGACCGTCAAGTCCGATGACGTTGAGGGCCGTGTCAAGACCTACGAGGCCATTGTCAAGGGCGAACCCATCCCGCAGCCCGGCATCCCCGAGTCCTTCCGC
>CABUZE010000164.1 GCA_902495955.1 uncultured Collinsella sp.
GCGCTCGACTCACTCGAGGCGTACCGCTGGTCAAGCTACAAGGCATATGAGCTGGGCTATGATCCCTTTGACATCTGTGATGCGGCCCCTATGCTCGATATTGTCGGAGGCTCCCGTTGCTATTGCGAGCATCTCAAGGAAGTTGCCGGGCGCATCTGGTCAGTGGAGGTTCTTCCACGCCGGCGGATCCCCGATGAGGAGGTCCTTTCCATTGCGCGCGAAGTGCTTCCGAGCATAGATCCTGCGATGCTCAAGGCCCTGCCACGCCCCGATCGCGATGCCTGTCTGCTGAGGCTCAGGCGGGCGCATCTCACGGTCAAGCAAATTGCCCGTATCACCGGCATCGGCGCCACAAGCGTGACCAAGGCCACTGTAGGCTGGAGGGAGGCTGCGTGAGGCTGGGCAGGACCTGATCATGGCGCCGCATGCGTACGTCATGTCTGTCCCCAATGCGTGAAAGCACTCATGTAAGTCTGTCCCCGATGAGTGCAAAAAGGCGCCCTCCGTAGGGGAGGGCGCCTTTGGTAAGTTCAATGTGAACGCGAGGTCTTTGACCCGGAGAGTCCGAGGTACTTGTTGGTAAGACCTTATTTAGGAGCGCGCAACCTTGCCGGACTTGAGGCAGGTGGAGCAAACGTTCATCTTGCGACGGTGACCATCGACGACGACGTAGACGCGCTGGATGTTGGGGCGGAACTTACGGTTGGTGACGCGGTGTGAGTGGCTGATGGAGCGACCGGCAACGGGGTGCTTACCGCAAACTTCGCAAACTTTGGACATAACTGACCCTCCTTGGGCGACAAACGAACATGTCGCGTTAACAAACAAGCCTGAACTATAGCACAGAAGTCGCTCCCTGTGCGCAATCTACACAGAGATATTCCTCTTTTGGCGATAGTGCCCACGCCACGGCCCTGGACGTAGATCCGATTTGCGTGCAGTAGAGGGGATTATGCCAGCTCGTGCGTGCGTTTTCAAGCTCGTCCCACAAATATATATAGGTTTATGGAGCATTGGGCTCCGTTTACGGATTGCTCTGTATTTATGCTCGCAATTAAGCTCGAGGTTGGCTACACTATCCCTTGACCATTAAAGGGGTACGAGATACCCACATGGAATTACATAGCTGCCATGCGAGCAGTCTTTCCTGTGGGTGTCTGGTCCGCTTTAAGCGGTCGGGCATCTATTTTTTTGACTGTGTCAGCAGTCAAGACATGTGAGGAAGGAGATCGATGGGCACGACTTCCCCCAAGGCGGTCATCATGGACGAGACCGCCGTCAATCGAGCGATGACCCGCATCGCGCACGAGATTCTCGAGCGCAACGAGGGCTGTGAAGACCTCGCTCTGGTCGGCATCGTCACGCGCGGCGACCTTCTGGCAAAGAAGCTCGCCGAGGAGATCAAGGAGATCGAGGGCGTCGACGTTCCGCTCGGCAGCCTGGACATCAGCTTCTATCGCGATGACTATGCGACCAATTTCGCTCCCGCGATCCACGCCACCAACATTCCCTTTAGCGTCGACGGCAAGCGCGTCGTGTTGGTGGACGACATCCTGTACACGGGGCGTACCATCCGCGCCGCTCTGGACGCCGTTATGGACCTGGGCCGTCCGAGCCGAGTCGAGCTGGCAGTTCTCGTTGACCGCGGTCACCGCGAGCTCCCCATCTCGCCGGACTTTGTCGGCAAGAACGTTCCCTCGTCGCATGAGGAGAACGTGCACCTATATATGAAAGAAGTCGACGGCCACACCGCCGTCGAGATTAACGACGTCGCGCCGGGTTCCCACGTGGGCTCCGCGCCGCTGGGAGGTGAGTAGTACCGTGGCGTTCAACCATAAGCACCTGATCGACATTACCGAGTACTCCGAAGAGGACATCAAGCTCATCCTCGAGACCGCCAAGGCGTTCTCCGAGGTCAACGAGCGTGCGATCAAGAAGGTCCCCACGCTCAAGGGCAAGACCATCGTCAATATGTTCAACGAGCCCTCGACGCGCACCCGCAGCTCCTTCGAGCTCGCCGAGAAGCGTCTTTCGGCCGACAGCCTCAACTTTGGCGGCTCCTCGACCTCCACGGTCAAGGGCGAGAGCCTCGTCGACACCGTCGAGACCCTCAACGCCTACAAGATCGACTGCATTGTCGTGCGCGATAAGCACGCCGGCGCTCCCTACATCGTCACTCAGAACTCGCCCGCAAGCGTCATCTGCGCCGGTGACGGCAAGCACAACCATCCTACGCAGGCCCTGCTCGACCTGTACACCATCTGGGAGCACAAGGGTGACTTCCACGGTCTGAAGGTCGCCGTCGTCGGCGATATCGCCCACTCCCGCGTTTGCGGCTCGCTGATCCCCGCCCTTAAGATCATGGGCTGCGAGACCTACGCCGTCGCCCCCGGCACGCTGCTGCCGCCGTCGCCCGAGGTCTTGGGCTGCGACCACGTGACGAGCGACCTCGATTCCGTCCTGCCCGAGCTGGACGTCGTCTACATGCTGCGCGTGCAGCAGGAGCGTCTCGAGGGTGCCCCGTTCCCGACCATTCGCGAGTACCACAAGCTCTTCGGTCTGACCAAGGACCGCGAGAAGCTCATGAAGCCCGATGCGATCATCTGCCATCCGGGCCCCATCAACCGCGGTGTCGAGTTCGACTCCTATATGGCCGACCACCCGCAACGCTCCGTCATCCTGGAGCAGGTCTACGCCGGTATCTGCGTGCGTATGGCTATCCTGTATCTGCTGCTTGGAGGTGCCGATAATGGCCTTGCTTCTTAAGAATGCCCACGTCGTCGACCCGTCCGTCGAGCTTGACGGTGTCGTTGACGTCCTGATTGACGGCGATAAGATCGCCGAGGTCGGCGAGAACCTCGCCGCCGAGGGAGCCGAGGTCCGCGACCTTTCCGGTAAGTACCTCGTCCCTGGCCTGGGTGACATGCACGTCCACCTGCGCGAGCCAGGCTACGAGGTCAAAGAGGA
>CABUZE010000165.1 GCA_902495955.1 uncultured Collinsella sp.
GGCGGCCTCGCCCTGACGCACGAGCATCAGCAGCAGCGAGCAAGCCTCGGGCTTGCCGGCGGCCATGGGGATGTCGTCGAAAGATCGATTGCGGTCCACGTGCGCCTCGAGCGTGCCATCGACCTCGCCCGGCTCAAGCCCACCGAGCAGCTGCGCCGCGCGGTCGAGCATGTCGACCGGACCGTCAAGCGTCGAGAGCGCTTGCGCCAGCACGCGCTCCATGCAATCCTCCACCGCGTTGAGCGTCACGAGCTCCTGCGGCACCACGGCAGACGTGCGGTTGCGCACGCGCGCCACAAACTCGAGGGTCGACAGATACACATCGCCAAAGGGCGCATAATCGCCCTGGTAGCCACCGCAAAGCGCGGGCGCCGCCAGCGCGTACTCAGTTTTGGACAGCGGGCTCAACGCCATCGCGCCCAGCTCGAGCGCCGTATCCTCCAGCATAAGGCCCAGCGTGCGAGAGCGCAGGCGCTCGGCATCGCCCGCCGACACATCGCGGTCGAGCACACGCGCGGCATCCGGCGCATCGCGCTCAACCGTGCGAATATGCAGGCGCTCGGCAATGGCGCGAACGGCGGCACAGCGAGCAGCCTCGGCCTCCTCCTGCGCCGGCGTAAAGATGCGGTTGCGTCCCAGTACCAGGCCGACCACATTGCGCGAACCCAATGCATCGACAGCCAACGCCGCAAGCAAAGACGCCGGCAAGTCTCCCTCGAGCGCCACCACGGCGCGCGACGTGCCATGGGCACGGGCGTTGTCGCGCACAGCGAGCACCAGCGCCTGCCACAGCCATTCCTCGGAGCGAAACTCGGGCAGCTCGTGGTCCTCCAAGGCATCGAGCATCACACCGCGCTGGATCTCCTGAACCAGTAGGCTCTCCTCAAAACACGGCGCTTGGGCCACCACGCGGCCGCAGTCGTCGAGCACAAACGAGCCGCCGGTATACACCGATTCGTCGTACGCACCAATCGGCGCCATGCAGGCAAACCACACGCTGCGCTTGGATGCGATCTTGCGGTAGGCTCCGCTGCGCACGGCGGCGATCGCGGCGGTCTCGCGGTCGGTCATATCGAATGCGTTGAACTGGAAATAGGCAATGAGATCGACACCGGTCGGCAGCATCTCGAGCTCGCGGTCCAGGTCAAAGATCACCGCGATGCGCACGCCGTCCACGTCGAACACCGGCGGCGCCCAACGCGCGTCGTTGCTCTCGCCACGCTGCAGGGCAATGCTCGACCGGGCCGGCACCACATGGCCGTCCTTGAGCATCATGTAGTCGAGCAGGGGCTGGCCCTCAAACGAAACTGCCGCGGGCACGATGCAGATCATATCGAGCTCTTGGATACGCTCGGCGACGCCGGTCAAGCCGGCAAGTATGTCGTGCTCAAAGTCGGCAGCGCCCACCAGGCCGCCGGGCAGGGCTCCCATAAAGAGCGGAGCCGGCACGCACAACACGCGCGCACCGCGCTCATGGGCCAGGCGCGCCTGGTCCTCGATGCGACCGCAGATACCCTCAATATCACCCAGGCGCATATCGATCTGTGCAAGTGCGAGCTTCATGGCTCAGCCCTTTCCGTCGTAAACCGTCGCTATCGCAGTAAAAGCGCCGGCCGCAAGATGCAGTCGGCGCTTGCATGTGCATATGCTAGCTATGATACCCCGAGCGGGGGCGCGCTCCTAGAACGTCGCGGACCACAGCCCGTGCAGGTTGCAATAGGCATAGACGGTACCGGTCTTGGAACCGCCGGCAAAAAACGTCGCGGGCTTCATGCCGGGCTCAAGGTAATGGACCTCCAGACGGCCCTCAGCCTCAAGGGCGATCCACTCGATGTAGTGCTCGGGCACCATAGGGTGCTCGACCGAGCCCACGCGCGCACGGATCACGTGACCATCGCGCTCGCTCTCGACGACCGGCACGTGCTTCTCGTGCGCCGCGTCCTCGGTGTTCGCGGTCAGCTCTGTGCAGCCGGCGGGGGTTGCAACGTCGTTGCCAAGGGCGGCAATGAGCTTGCCGTCGGGGTCCTTAAAGAATTTCGCCATGATGTTCTCCTTTGCTGATGTGCCGATGTTCTCGATGCTTCTTATGCCCAAAGGCAAGCGAACCATCCACGGCATCGCAAATGAACACATAACGAGCGGAGGCGATGGGGCAACGTGCGCTATCCGCCCTGGCGGCCCCACCCGAGCGGGTTAGCGCCCGTCGCCGCCGAGCAGTGCCAGAACATCCTCGCGGGTAAACAGCGCCGAGGAGATGTCGTCGCCGCCGAGCACGCTGTTGACCAGGTCGCGTTTGGACTCTTGCATCTGCATGATGCGCTCCTCGATCGTGTCCTTGGCGATGAGCTTGTACACGGTCACGGTATGCTGCTGGCCAATACGATGTGCGCGGTCAGTCGCCTGGTCCTGCGCGGCCACGTTCCACCACGGGTCGTAGTGGATGACCACGTCGGCCGCCGTCAGGTTGAGGCCCACGCCGCCCGCCTTGAGCGAAATCAAAAAGACCGGCACCTCGCCCGCTTGGAACTGCGCGACCATCTTGGCGCGGCTCTCCTTGGACGAAGCGCCCGTGAGCTTAAGAAAGCCGATGTCCTCCTTGGCCAGGCGCTTGCCAATGACATCGAGCATGCCCGTGAACTGGCTGAACAGCAGAATGTGGTGCCCGCCGTCGAGCGCGCCGTGCACGAGCTCCATGCAAGCGTCGAGCTTGGCGCTCCCCGCCTTGTAGTCCTCGTAGTGTAGATGCGGGTCGCAGCAGATCTGGCGCAGCTTGGTGAGCTCGGCGAGCACCTTGAGCTTGTCTTTCTTAAACTCGGATGCCTCACGATGCTGCACCTGCTGGGCGATGCGGTCCTTGTTGGCCAGGTAGAGCTTGCTCTGCTCGCCGGGGAGCTGCGCCATGACGGTGTCCTCGATCTTCTCGGGCAGGTCGGCCACCACGTCTTCCTTAAC
>CABUZE010000166.1 GCA_902495955.1 uncultured Collinsella sp.
CGATCGAGACCATCAACGTGATTCCCGTGGGCATCCTGTATCTGGACCCGAGGGGCCGTCCGCTGCTCATGAACCGCTGCATGCGCAAAAACCTAGTGGAACTTCATATGCCCACCGATCTAGGTGACATGAGCGGCACATGGAACGACCTGCGCAAACTTAGCATGCAAATGCCCGAAAGCAGTAGGAACCGTGTGCGGATTAACTTGGATCGTTTTGGTGATGCTCGCGCCGTGATCGAGATTTCTCCCGCCGAGATTCGCCTATTTGTGCACGACGAGGTTATGGTTTCGGGCCGCCTCTTTGAGCGCATTATAGGCCTGGACGTGACGGAATACGCACATGCCTACGACCGCCTGGCGCAAGCCAACCACCTGCTTGAGCTTGCGGGCCAAGAGCTCCAGGCCCAGATCGAAGAAGTTAAAAAGGTTGCCGACAATGCGGTCTACCTACGTATGCGTGCCCGCGTCCACGATGTGATCGGGCAGCGCCTGTCCATTCTTCATCGCTATTTGGAGGAGGGACGCCTGGACGATGAGTCGCTCGAGCAGATTGACCCGTTGCTGCGCTCAATCGCCGCCGATTTGCGTAGTGGCGGTGCCAGCGAGCCTGCAGAGCAGCTGGGTGATATCGTCCATGCTTTTGGCCTGGTGAGTGTGCAGATCGATGTTGAGGGCGCGCTGCCTGAGGACGCGCGTGTCGCCGCCGCATTTTTGCAGATTATCCGTGAGGCCTCGACCAATGCCACCAAGCATGCGCAGGCGCATCGGGTCCACGTGCGTCTGTGGCAGGAGGGGGCGGATGCTGGAGCCGTCGCGCGCATGACGATTTCTAACGACGGCTCCCCGGCTCCCGTATCGTATCGCGAGGGAACGGGTATCCCTGGTATGAGGCATGTCGCACAGAATCTGGGCGGCAGCCTTGAGGTCCATGCCGCCCCACCCTTTACGCTTACGGTATCCATTCCGCTCGCCTCCAGCGCCACGGTCCAAAGGAGAAGCTCATGATCCGCGTGTTAATTGTCGAAGACCAGGCCATCCTGCGCGAGAGCCTGGCGCGCTCCGTTGGCGACCAGCCCGATATGACCGTTGTTTCCGCCATCGCCGATGCCTCCGAGGCCTTGGGTGTCGCGCTCAGGGAGCGCCCGGACATGATACTGATGGACGTATGCACCGAACATGATTCCAACGGCATCGTGGCGGCGGCGCGCATCAAGGAGCAGCTGCCCGAGTGTCGCATCATTATCATGACCGGCATGCCCGAGATCACCTTTGTCGATCAGGCCCGCGAGACGGGCGTCGATAGCTTTGTGTACAAGAACGTCGGTATCGACGAGCTGTTCGCCGTGATGCGCTCCACGCTGGCGGGCTATTGCACGTTTCCCAAGCCGCCCGAGAGCATTTTTTCGGGCACGGCGGCACTCGACGATGTTGAGCTGTCGATTTTGCGCCTTGCCTGCGAGGGCAAGAGCCGCCGCGAGATCGCGGCCGAGCTGTTTATGAGCGAGGGCACCATCAAGCGCCGCATCTCGGAGATCCTAAGCAAGACCGGCTACGACAACATCATGCGCCTTGCCGTGCATGCGGTGACCGAGGGCAGCATCGTTCCCAACATGGAGCGCTAGCGCTCGTTACGCATCGGCATAAAGCGGCGGGGCCGCAGGATTATCTCCTGCGGCCCCGCCTGACATGTGCGCGGATGTGTCCGCCAACCCGCGGCTGATGTTACGTGCCGTTACGCGATGGTTGCGGTGTAAGAGGCGACGTCCTCGTAGGAATCGGTCAGGTAGGCGTCGATGCCGATGGTCGTATTGACGAGGTCGTCAAGGCTATCGAGCGTGCCGTTCGAGAACGTGAATTCCTCGGTGGCGTTGGTGCCGGGCATCAGGTGAGCCGAGAACCAGGGTTCCTTCATGGTGCCGTTGACGTTGGTTTTGCCGGTAGGAGCGTAGAAGGTCAGGTCCTTGTCGCTCTTGTTGGTGATGTTGACGACAAAGCCGATGTCGCCCCAGTCGTCCTTGAACTTCTCGGTGATGGTGATGGTGCACAGGTCGTCATCGGCGACGGTGACGGCGGGGGAGATTTCGATGCTCTAGACGTCGTCGTCTTCGACGGCCTCATCGATCTCTTCTTCCTTCTCGGCCGCCTCGCGATCCTTCTTCACCGTACCGGACAGATCCTTGTCGGACTTCGTAAAGATAAGCTTGTCGCCGTCCACCTCCAGGACGAGCTTGTCGTCCTTGAGCTTCAGGTCGTGCGACTCATCTTCGGCGGTAATCGTTACGGTGGTGGCGTCCTTGGCCTCCCATTTCAGGTCGGCGACCTCAAGGAACATGTCGAGGACGCCCGTGCCGTCTTCGTCGAGGATCAGGATACAGTTGAGGCCCCACTCCTTGAGCATATCCATGTACTCATCGGTGAGCTCTTCGCCGTCCAAGGTTCCGCCCGAGTACTGCCAGCTGCCGACGAAGTTGGCCTTGGGGTCTTTGCCGCCGCCGCTGCAGCCCGTCAGGGCAAAGGCGAGCGCCAAGATACATGTCAGGAATGCGAGCGCGGACTTTTTGAACGTTGTCTTCATGGTGTCCTCCTTCATCGAACGAAACCCATAGAAGCAAATGCGGGGGTGGCGGATCCCCCGCCAATTACCAGATAGAGGGGCTAGGGCCGGGGCGTTCCGCAGTTGCTGCAGAACTTGCCGCCGTTTTCGCTGCCGCAGTTGGGGCAGAACCACTTGGCCGGTGCCGGGGCGGGTGCGGGACTGCCGCACTCGGAGCAGAACTTGCCGGTGTTGGTGGCGCCGCAGCTGCAAGTCCACGTGCCGGTCGCAGGTGCGGCGGTGGGAGCCGGTGCGGGGGCGGGAGCCGGAGCCGGCTGCGGAGCGGCCTGCTGCTGTGCCTGGCCGGCGGCGAACAGCTGGCTGGCGTTCATGCCGCCCATGCC